>DASSQC010000192.1:0-3707 GCA_035702705.1 Burkholderiaceae bacterium
ACTCCTCCCAGTAGCTGCGGTAGCGCGGATCGAACTCGGGGTTGATCAGCTCCACGTCCACGCCGGGTTTCATGCGCAGGCCGAACTTCTCGATGCGCTTCTCGATCACCGCCGGGCGGCCGATCAGGATCGGCTCGGCCAGACCTTCGTCCAGCACCACCTGCACCGCGCGCAGCACACGCTCCTCTTCGCCCTCGGCATAGACGATGCGCTTGCGCTGCGCCTTGCGGGCAATGCTGAACAGCGGCTTCATGAAGGTGCCGCTGTGATACATGAACTGCTGCAGGCTCTCCTTGTAGGCCTGCATGTCGGTGATGGGCCGCGTGGCCACCCCGCTGTCCATCGCGGCCTGCGCCACGGCCGGGCTGATCTTCACGATCAGGCGCGGGTCGAAGGGCTTGGGGATCAGGTACTCGGGGCCGAACTGGAGGTTTGCAATCCCGTACGCCGCGGCCACCACCTCGTTCGCTTCGGCGCGCGCCAGCTGGGCGATGGCATGCACCGCGGCAATCTCCATCTCGCGCGTGATGGTGGTCGCGCCCACATCCAGCGCGCCGCGGAAGATGTAGGGGAAGCACAGGACGTTGTTGACCTGGTTCGGGTAGTCGGTGCGGCCGGTGCAGATGATGGCGTCGTCGCGCACCGCCTTCACCTCCTCGGGCATGATTTCCGGCGTCGGGTTGGCCAGGGCCATGATCAGCGGCTTGGCGGCCATCTTGGCCACCATGTCGCCCTTGAGCACGCCACCGGCCGACAGGCCCAGGAAGATGTCCGCGTCCTGGATCACCTCGGACAGCGTGCGCTTGTCGGTGGGCTGCGCGAACACTTCCTTGTCCGGATCCATCAGCTCCTTGCGGCCCTGGTAGACCACGCCGGCCAGATCGGTCACCCAGATGTTCTCGCGCGGCATGCCCAGATCCACCAGCAGGTCCAGGCAGGCCAGGGCCGCGGCGCCCGCGCCGGAGGCCACCAGCTTGACCTGCTTGATGTCCTTGCCGACCACCGACAGACCGTTGGTGATGGCCGCGCCCACAATGATGGCCGTGCCGTGCTGGTCGTCATGGAAGACCGGGATCTTCATGCGCTTGCGCAGCTCGCGCTCGACATAGAAGCATTCGGGCGCCTTGATGTCCTCGAGGTTGATGCCGCCGAAGGTGGGCTCCAGCGCGGCAATGATCTCGATCAGCTTGTCCGGGTCCTTCTGGTTGATCTCGATGTCGAACACGTCGATGCCGGCGAATTTCTTGAACAGGCAGCCCTTGCCTTCCATGACGGGCTTGCCCGCCAGCGGGCCGATGTTGCCCAGGCCCAGCACGGCGGTGCCGTTGGTGATGACGGCCACCAGGTTGCCCCGGCTGGTGTACTTGTAGGCATTGGCCGGGTCGGCCACGATCTCTTCGCAGGCCGCCGCCACGCCGGGCGAGTAGGCCAGCGCCAGGTCGCGCTGGTTGGTGAGCTGCTTGGTGGCCGAAATGGCAATTTTTCCGGGGCGGCCCTGCTCGTGATATTCAAGAGCGGCCTTGCGCAGATTGGGATCGAGTTTGGTGGGCATGGGTGCGACGCGGAAACGCCGTGCTGAGTCGCCACACGCACGGTGGCGAAGGGATTGGTCGATTGCGAGCCGATTATCCCGCCGGGTGCAGGCGCATTGGCTGCCGATAAGTAAAAAGACCATGCGTTTACGGCATGACCCGGCTGCTCGCATGCATCGGGCCCGTTGCTCAAAGCCCGAGTGCGACAAAAGGTCTTTCCTAGGGCTTGCACTCAACTTCCGTGAACTTGTGTCGATCTCAGGGCTCAGTGTCGCGTGCTGTGGTGCACAATGCGCGACTTTGCGCCCGATCCAGTGTGTGTGCAGGGCGCCCGTCGGACGCGATGTGTCGCCTCCGGCGTCTGGTTCCCTCTCAACCTCTGCAAGCAGGACTTCTCATGACCACCGCTGTTCTCATCCTCGTCCCCGCCGCCATGGTGTTCGGTTTCCTCGGCTGGGTGTTCGTGCTCGGCGCCGACGCGCAGAAGAAGTCCGACGAGTACATGGAGCAGTGGGTCAAGGAAAACCACGCCGAGGCCCGTTCGGCCGAGTAATCACACCGGCTTCAGCGCGGCCCGCGCCGCGCTGTCCGTGAGCAAGGCGATCCTGCGGGATCGCCTTTTTGTTTGCTGCGCCCCGCGTGCAATCGCAGCAGGCCTGCGCCTCTAACATCACCACTTTCCTGCCCGAATCGGACCTGATGCCATGCGTAAGCTGATCAAGAAGCTCGATAGCGCCTCCCGCCTTGCCCCCGCGCTGCTCAAGCGCGCACCGTCCTTCGAGATCGTGCACAGCCAGTTGGCTGACGGCCTGGGCGTGATCACCCTGTCGGACGGCACCCAGGCCGAGCTCGCACTGCCGCACCACACCCACCTGGCCGTGGGCGACGTGCTGGTGGACGCGCAAGGCATGATGGTGCGCACCACGGGTGCCGAGCAGGTCGTGCTGGCCGTGACCGAGACCGATGCCGCGAAGATGGCGCTACTCGCCTTTGCAATTGGCAAGAGCGGCTTTGCCTGCGCGATCGAGGGTGCCACCCTGCTGCTTGAGCCGATCGAGGATCTGGAGCGCTGGCTGGGTGCACAGGGCTATACCGTACTGCCGCAGCGCGGCCGCCTGGACCCGCCGGCGCTGCGCGCCCCCGTGCGCAGCCACGCCCATGACCACGCCCACGGCCATGCTCACGAGCACGGCCACGGGCATGAGCACAAGCACGGCCACGATCATGACCATGATCACGACCACGGTCATCACGATCATTCGCACGACCACGATCACGGCCACAAGCACTGATCTGAGCCGCCTGCGCGGGGTTGTTCCAGGCGTCTGACACTAAGCGGCCTCGATGTCCGTCAGGGCGGCGTGACAAACGTCAATTGTGTGAACTCGCTTCCGCAAAGCGTCATGCAATGCCTGATGCACCCCGTCAGGGAAGGTTGCCGTCGTTAGCCGCGCGTTCAAGGCAGAAACGGACCGTTCATGGCGCACTGGTCCGGGCTGAGCGCCCTGAGGGGGCCGTGATTTCGTCGATCACCGGATTTGTCGAGGAAATTGGGCGCTGTTCGCCATTCTTGTCTTGGACAATTTCTTGACTTGTCTAAGCGCGTCGCCTAGTCTGGAGTCTGGTTTCAGCGGCTTGCCAAACCAGTCCGAGCGGGCCTTGTTTCTGGTGCCTCTCCTCCTCCCTCCTCGACCGGTCACAGCGCGTTCGGACGGCAAGCCGCTTTTTATTCAGGTGTGTGGCGTGCGCCTGCACCGTGCCCAAAAGGCCGATGGTTTTGTGCCATCGGCCTTTTGCTTTCGGCGGCCGACACATCGCGCGATGCGGGCGCGGCGGGCTGTCTTGGGTCCTAGGGGCAGCAGGCTCGGCGTGGCCAGGGGCTATCGTTTGCGGCCCGTGTCGCATCGGCAGTGCATGCTGATCTGAGGGGCCCTGTCGATCTGCCCCCCGGTCTGCACCCCGTGCCCACTGTTTCCGCTCCATTCTCGCGTTGTCCATGAACCGCCCTGTTGATCTGCCTTTTCCGCTGGCCGCCCGCAACGCGGCGATCGAGCCCTTTCACGTCATGGAGATCGTCAAGGCTGCGGCGGCGCTGCAGGCCCGCGGTGAAGACGTGATCCACATGAGCATCGGCGAGCCGGACTTCACCGCGCCTCCCGCCGTGCAGGCGGCGCT
>DASSQC010000193.1:0-2761 GCA_035702705.1 Burkholderiaceae bacterium
CCAGCGGCATCGAGCTCGTCTCCAACGTCTGCCGCCATCGCCAGGCGGTGATGCTGCGCGGCCGCGGCCACACCGGCAGCAACATCGTCTGCCCGCTGCACCGCTGGACCTACGACATGCAGGGCCGGCTGCTGGGTGCGCCGCACTTCGAGCAGCAGCCCTGCCTGAACCTGAACAAGTACGGCCTGCAGCGCTGGAACGGCCTGCTGTTCGAGGGCGGCGCCAGCAAGGTGGGCGAGGACCTCAAGCATCTCGGGCCGATGTCGTAGTTCAACTTCGAGGGCTATGTGCTCGTCCACGTCGTGGTGCTCGAGTGCAACTACAACTGGAAGTCCTTCTTCGAGGTCTATCTGGAGGACTACCACGTTGGCCCCTTCCACCCGGGTCTGGGGCAGTTTGTGAGCTGCGACGACCTGCGCTGGGAATTCGGCAGCAAGTACTCGGTACAGACCGTGGGCGTGAACGATGCGCTCGCCAAGGCAGGCTCGCCGACCTACAAGAAGTGGCATGAGGCGCTGATGCGCTTCCGCGAAGGCAAGCCGCCGGCACACGGCGCCATCTGGCTGACCTACTACCCCACGCTGATGCTGGAGTGGTACCCCCACGTGCTGACTGTCTCGGCGCTGTACCCCAAGGGTCCGAACAAGACGATCAACGTCGTCGAGTTCTACTACCCGGAGGAGATCGCCCTGTTCGAGCGCGAGTTCTGCGAGGCACAGCGCGCCGCCTACATGGAAACCTGCGTGGAGGACGACGAGATCGCCGAACGCATGGACGCCGGCCGCAGGGCCCTCATGGAACGCGGGGTGAATGAGGTCGGGCCGTATCAAAGCCCCATGGAAGACGGCATGCAGCACTTTCACGAGTGGTACCGCAGCGCGATGAACCTGCCCGGCGCCTGAGGCTGCACGGTCGCACGCTCAAGGGTGGAACGCCAAAGGCGCTCCACCCTTTTTGTTTTGGGGTGCGCCGCGCACAAGCCGCATTGTGCGCACCCAGGCTCGAAGATGGTCTGGAAAAGCAGTGCTTTTCCCCGCCTCCAGCCCAGCCACGAAACCGCACACTCATGGCATGAATCCGAAATCCGAGATCAAGATGCCGGACATTGCAGCGCCCGTCATGCGCGACATGCCACCGCCCGCATCGATGGCGGCACCTGTGCGCCTGGACACCGAGACACTGGACACCCTGCGCAACAGCAAGTTGTTCAAGGGCATCGAGTTGCCGCAGTTCGCCAAGGTGGTGGCCATGGGCCAGGTGCGCAAGCTGGGCTTTGGCGATCGCGTGATCGAACCGGGCGAGCCCAATCGCCATATCTTTGTGGTTCTTGAGGGGCAGCTCGGGGTCTTTCTTGACCACGCCATGCAGAACAACGTGGCCCGTCTCGCTCCGGGGCAGGTGGTCGGCGAGCATGCCATCCTGTCGGAAGAAAGCGGCTCGGTCTATGTCGCCGCACAATGGCCAGCGCTGATCATGGCCTTCGAGGCGAACCAGTTCCGTGAATTCATGGCCAGCGCACCGATCGTGGCGCTGAACCTGATCGAACTGCTGTCTGAGCGCCTGCGCGCCAGCAATCAGTGGCGCATGCGCGCCGACATGGGCGAGGCGCACGCCGAATTCCAGGCCACCCACGATCCGCTGACCGGCCTGCATAACCGACGCTGGATGCAGGAGGCCTTCGAGCGCGAGATCAATCGCCACCGCATCGACGGCACACCGGTGGCGCTGCTCTTCATTGACGTCGACCACCTGCAGAAGATCAACGAGTCGGCCGGACGCAGCGCCGCCGACAACGTGCTCAAGCATGTGGCCGACACGATCAAGCAGGTCCTGCGCCCCAGCGACATTGCGGCACGAGAAAGCGGCGACCGCTTCGCCGTGTTGCTGCCCGGCGCCACGCTCGATGCCGGTGCACAGGTGGCCGAGCGCCTGCGCAAGGCCATCCACCAGCGGCAGGTCCATCTTGGTGGCCGCATGGCCACCAACACCAGCGTGTCGATCGGCTGCGCCCAGGAGCCGGGTGCGGACTTGCCAACGCTGACCGAAGCGGCCACTCAGCGGATGAAGCAGGCCAAGTCCCTGGGCCGCAATCGGGTGGAGCCGGCGCCCTCACACGGCCATTGAGCAGGAACAATTACGTCTGAAATTGACGTATTTTGTTTTTCTCTTGCCCCACTTATCGCTTGCTGATGGCGCGTCTTGGTGATTTCAGCTCATGAAGAAATCATGGCCGATTTTGTAACTACCGCGAAATCCTCAGGATCTCGCCATTGCTGGCGTCCGTGAGCAGATAGACCCAGCCATCCGGCCCCTGGCGCACGTCGCGGATGCGCTTGCCGATCTTGGCGTTGTTGAACAGCACCTCGCCGCAATTCTGGACCGGCTGGCCGCCGCGCACGGTGCAGCGGACGGGCGTGGTTTGATCGATGTCGACGCGCCAGAGTGTCCCGCCGTATTGCATGCCGCCGACCAGCGCCTTGTTGCGCCACTCCGGGATGGCATTGCCCGAATAGATCAACATGCCGCTGGGCGCCGTGGACGTGGGCGTCCAGGTGGTGACCGGCTCCACATAGGTTGGCGCATGCGTGCCCCCGCCAATCCAGCAGGCCTCGCCTTGCGTCGCGCCGTATTCGCAGCCATAGCTGCGCAGCGGCCAGCCGTAGTTGGCGCCGCGCGTGATGCGATTGACCTCGTCACCACCCTGCGGACCGTGTTCGTTGATCCAGAGGTCGCCGGTCACGGGATGGATGGCTGCCCCCTG
>DASSQC010000194.1:0-2363 GCA_035702705.1 Burkholderiaceae bacterium
GGGGCGCAGTCCAGCGTGAGGGCTCCGCCGCTGACGATCGCGCGGAAGGTGTTGATCTGGTCTTCGCAGAACACGCCATCCTGGTAGGGGCCGAAGCGTTCGACCAGCCGGCGCGTGAAGGCCTGACCGGCGCCGATGATGTACGGGCGGCGTGCGGCCCACTGCGCAGCATCTGCCCAGTGCTGCAGCAGATCCACGCGGCGCAGGTCCAGGGGCTGCCCCTCGAAGCTCATCTCGCGAACATGGGTGGCAATCAGGTCCGGGCGTTCACCTGCCTCGCGCCAGGCGGTGAGCAGACGCTGCACGCGGTCGGGCTCGGAGAAGTCGTCGCCAGCCGCTGGGACGATCAGCGCCCCGCGGCTGGTCGCGACCAGCATGTTCAGATGCCCGCCGATACCGAGGTTGCGAGGCGTCTGCTGCACGCGCACCTGGTGCGGACCGCGGTACTGCGCGGCCACCTGTCGCAAGATGGCGTAGGTGTCATCGGTGGAGCAGTCGTCCGACAGGATGATCTCGATCGGCTCACCCACCTGTGCCAGGCAGCTCAAGGCGGCATCACGTGCAAACGCCGCCTGGTTGTAGGCCATCAGCACAAGCGAGGCGGCAGGTGAGAGCTCGGACATCGGCAGACAGGGAATCAGTGAAGCGCAGGTGCGGCGCGCTCGGTGCACGTGGCAGCAGAGCGCGCGGCTGCGCAGCTTAGCCGCCCCATGCAGGCAGCTCGACCTCGGCCTGGGCGGCACCCTGGGCCCGCGCCAGGCTCTGCTGGGCCTTGGCCGCCCGGCCGGTGAGCCGGTACAACCAGCCGTTCAGACGCCTGCGCCAGACCTCTGCGCGCTGCACGCGCCGGGCAGCCTCCGGACCCGCATGCAGGGCATGCAGCAGCACGCGCGAGCGTCCGGTATGGAAGGAGCGAAACGGGCTGGGTGTCTGCGGCACAGGCTGTGCAACGGTGGCCGCAGCGGCATCCAGGCTGGATGCGCCGTTCAGGTGATGTGCTTGTGCGGCAGGCTCGACCAGGATCGACCAGCCGGCCTTGCGCAGGCGCAGGCAGAGGTCGTTGTCTTCGTAGTAGAGGAAGAAGCGCTCATCGAAGCCGTGCACGGCACCCAGGGCGTCGGTCCGTGCCAGCCAGCAGGCGGCGGTGGCGAAGTCGGTGCACAGGGGCCCCTCGGCCAGTGCGGTGCGCGGCTTCCAGGCGAATTCGTTCATGTGGTGCCCGGCCTCCGGCCGCCAGCCGCCCGCACCATCAGGGTTCAGGATCTGCGGTGCGGCAATCGCCAGGCGGGGCTCGCGCGCCAGCCAGGTGTGCAGGCGCCGCACGTCAGCTGCGCTGATTGAACAATCCGGGTTGAGCAGCAGCACGTAGGGCGTCTTGACCTGCGCCAAGCCGGCGTTGTTGCCCGCGCCGAAGCCGACATTGCGCACCAGCCGGATCACCTCGGCCTGCGGCAGCGCCGCCCGCAGGCGCGCAGCGCAGTCGTCCGTGCTGGCGTTATCCACCGCGATCACGCGCGGCGCGTGGGCGAGGCATTGGGCGAGCGCCGGCACACAGGCGTCGCTGTTGAAGAGCACGAGCAGGACGGTGACGTCCTGTGGCCATTCTGAAGAAGGCTCGAAACCCGAGATCAAGGCTGGGTGCGGCCTTTCAGGCCAAAGTGGCTGAAGAACCGCATCAGACAAGCGAAAAGGGTCTCCGGCCGACGCCAGGTCGCCCTCAAAGCTGTCCGTAGGAGTGCAGGCCCGACAGGAACATGTTCACGCCGAGAAAGGCAAAGCCGGTGATCAGCAGGCCGATCACTGCCCAGTAGGCGGCAAAGGTGCCGCGCAGGCCCTTGATGAAGCGCAGGTGCAGCCAGGCCGCATAGTTCAGCCAGACGATCAGCGCCCAGGTCTCCTTGGGGTCCCACTGCCAGTAGGCCCCCCAGGCCTCAGCGGCCCAGAGTGCGCCGAGGATGGTGGCGATGGTGAAGAAGGCGAAGCCGATGGCGATCGCCTTGTACATCACGTCGTCCATCACCTCGAAGCTCGGCAGCACTGCCGCAATCCGCTTGCGGAAAACCACCACCGCACCGGCGAACAGGGCCGAGATGCCGAAGTACAGCGCCCAGTAGGTCGGCATGCCCTTGGTGCGGAACACGAGCGGCTCGATGCACAGCGCCACACCCATCACGAACAGGAACAACAGCGTGAACTTGTTGTTGGTGGTGGCCGAATCCTTGAGCAGGTAGGCAAAACCCACCATCGCGGCGATCGAGAATGTGCCGTAGCCCACGAAGTTGGCGGGCACGTGCAGCTTCATCCACCAGCTCTGCAGCGCGGGCACCAGCGGCTGGATCTCGTGGGCCTGACGGTCAAAGGTG
>DASSQC010000195.1:0-4760 GCA_035702705.1 Burkholderiaceae bacterium
ACCGCGGCCAACACGACAGTCATTGCGGCCGGTGTGTCCAACGGCGGTGGCGCGGCGCTGGCCGCGGCCGAGCAGGATGCCGCGGGCCTGATCGATGCCGTGGTGGTGGGTGAGCCGCAGATCAACCTGCGTCTGCCGACCGGGCTGCAAGTACAACGGGGCGGCAACAACGTGGCCGCCTTCGGCCGCACGCTGTATGACTACACGACGTTGGCCAACCTGCTGCAGCCCTGCGCGGCCTATGCGCCGGCCAACGCGGCCTCGCCCTTCCTTGCGGCCATCAACGCCACCATTGCGCAGAATCGCTGCGCGGCGCTGGCCGCAGCGGGCGTGATCACCGGCACCACCTTTGCCGATCAGGCCAACGCGGCGCTGGCCGCCCTGCGCGCCGCCGGCTGGGAGGCCGACAGCGATCTGCTGCACGCCAGCCATTGGGCCACCCAGGCCACGCCCGGTGTGGCCGTGACCTACGCCAATGCCTACTCGCGCGCCAGCGTGACGGAGAACCTCTGCGGCTTCTCCTTTGCCACCACCAGCGCCACCACCGGCCAGCCGGCTGCAGCCGCCGCCTCGCCCATGGGCCTGCTGTTTGCGCAGGGCAACGGCGTACCGCCCACGGGCGGCGTGAACCTGGTGGTGAATTCCGCCGCCGGGCCGATCCTGCACACCCTGGCCGACGGCAACGCGGGCACCACCGGCGCCCTGTGCCTGCGCGCGCTCTGGACGGGCACGGACGCCGCCGCCACCAAACTCAAGGCCGGGGTGGACGAGATCCGCCTGACCGGCAACCTGCGCGGCAAGCCGGCGATCATCGTGCACGGCCGCAGCGACGCGCTGGTGCCCATGAACCACACCACGCGCCCCTACTTCGGCATGAACCGGCTGGCGGAGGGCGCCAGCAGCAAGCTCTCGGTGATCGAGGTGACCAACGCCCAGCACTTCGACACCTTCATCGCCGCCGTGCCCGGCTATGCAGACCGCTACATCCCCATGCACCACTACAACATCCAGGCGCTCAACCAGATGTGGGCGCACCTCAAGAGCAGCGCGCCGCTGCCGGCCAGCCAGGTCGTGCGTACCGTGCCGCGCGGTACGGGCGCCCCGGCGATTGACGTTGCGGCGAACCTGCCGCCGATCGTCGCCACCCCGGCGGCCGGCAACGCCATCAGCTTCAACGCCGGCGTGGTGAACGTGCCGGAGTAAGCCGCAGCGCAGTGCACGCTTCGCAGTGCATCTCAGGAATCAGCAGGTCAGGGCAAATCGGCCACTTCCCGCACGGCTCATGCGGGAAGTGGCCGATTCTATTTTCAAAAATTGTTTGAAAATACTGTCTTTTCAAGGCTGCTTTTCAACGTTCATTTGAAGATGATCCGGGCGTCAGACCCCGGTTCAAACGCCGTGCTGCGCCAGCGCGGCGGCCACCCAGCGCTGCAGCTCGGCGCTGGCGGCGCCGCCCACGCGGCGGGCGATTTCCTGCCCGCCCAGATAGAGCACCAGGGTGGGGATGCTGCGGATGCGGTTGCGCACGCTGGCCTGCGGGTTGGCGTCGGTCTCGAGCTTGGCGTAGCGCACCTCGGGCTGCGCGGCGGCGGCGGCCTCGAACTGGGGTGCCATCATCCGGCAGGGGCCGCACCACTCGGCCCAGAAGTCCACCAGCACCGGCGCCTCGCTGCCGGCAATGAAGGCCGGGAAGCTGGCGTCGGTGAGGGTGATGGGTGCGGCCTCGCGCAGGGCGTGGCCGCACTTGGCGCAGACCGGCGCGTCATTGAGCCGGTGCTCGGGCACGCGGTTGCGTGTGAGGCAGGCGGGGCAGACGTGGATCATGTGCGGCGCCTTACTGGCCGGCGCGAACACCGAGCTTGCGCAGGAGGCTCTCCAACAGGCACCAGCGGGTCAGCCCGCTTTGCAGCAGATTGGCGCCCACGAAGGCGGTGAAGGCGAGCCACCAGGGGCTCATGAACAGGGGGCTGCCGGGGACGCCGAAGGCCAGGGACAGCAGGATGAAGCTGCCGGCCACGACACGAACGATTTGCCATGAAGTCATGTGAATCTCCTTGAGGGTCAGGCGGGTTGGGTGGGGGAAGCGGTCTGCAGGCCGGTCTCGCCGCGCAGCAGGTGCAGGCGGTTGCGCCAGGCCACGTAGTACAGGATGGGAATGACCACAAGGGTCAGCGCGGTGGACACCAGGATGCCGAACACCAGCGAGATGGCCAGACCGTTGAAGATCGGATCATCGAGGATGAAGAGGGCACCGACCATTGCTGCCAGGCCCGTGAGCATGATGGGCTGGGCGCGGGTGATGGCGGCGTCCACGATGGCGGCCTCGAAGTCGCGGCCCTCACGCACCTGCAGGTTGATGAAGTCCACCAGCAGGATGGAGTTGCGCACGATGATGCCGGCCAGCGCGATCATGCCGATCATGCTGGTGGCGGTGAACTGCGCGCCCAGCAGGGCATGGCCGGGCATCACGCCGATCACGGTCAGCGGAATCGGCGCCATGATGATCAGCGGCGTGAGGTAGCTGCCGAACTGCGCGACCACGAGCAGGTAGATCAGGATCAGGCCCACGGCATAGGCGGCGCCCATGTCGCGGAAGGTCTCGTAGGTGATCTGCCATTCGCCGTCCCACTTGAGGGTGTAGCCGCGGTAGGTGTCTTCCGGCTGGCGGATGAAGGTCTCGCCCAGGGTGCCGCCGCCGGGCACCGCAATCTGGCCGATGGCCGATCGCATCTTGAACATGGCGTACAGCGGGCTGTCGATCACGCCCGCGGTGTCACCCACCACGTAGATCACGGGCAGCTGGTCCTTGTGGTAGGCCGGCTGCTCGCGCAGGGTGTCGGAGATCGTCACGAGTTCGCGCACGGGCACCAGCCGGCCGGCGCTGCTGCGCACATTCAGCGCCAGCAGGCTGTCCAGCGACCCCTGCAGGCTGTCGGGCAGCTGGATCAAGGCGGGCGAGGGGTGGCGGGTCTGGTCATGCAGCCAGGTGGCCGCCTCGCCCGAGAGCCCCGTGCGCAGCGTGGCCACGATCTCGGCCTGGCTGACGCCGAGCAGCGCGGCCTTGCGGCGATCCACGAGCAGCAGGCGGCGCGGTGCGGCGGCCAGCATGCTGTCGTCCACATCGACCACGCCCGGGGTCTGCGCGAAGACGGCGCGCACGGCGCGGGCCACCTGCTCGCGCCCGGCGGCATCCGGGCCGTAGACCTCGGCCACCAGCGGCGCGAGCACGGGCGGGCCGGGCGGCACTTCAACCACCTTGACCTTGGCGCCATGGCGCTGGCCGATGGCTACCAGCGCCGGACGCAGGCGCACGGCGATGGCGTGACTCTTGTCCTTGCGGTGGGCCTTGTCGACCAGGTTGACCTGCAGGTCGCCCATCTCGGGTGCGGCACGCAGGTCGTACTGACGCACCAGGCCGTTGAAGTTGATGGGGCTGGCCGTGCCGGCATAGGCCTGGTAGCTCGCCACCTCGGGCACGGTGGCGAGGTAGGCGCCCAGTTCACGCAGCACGCCGGCGGTCTTCTCCACCGGCGTACCGGCCGGCAGGTCCACCACCACCTGGAACTCGCTCTTGTTGTCGAAGGGCAGCATCTTGAGCACCACCGCCCCGGCCACCGGCAGCAGCACCGAGCCTGCGATCAGCCCGGCCACGCCCAGCCCGAGCAGGCGGCGGTTGCGCGTGCCGCGTGTGGCATCCAGCAGCGGGGCGAAGATGCGGCGGAACAGCGGATCAAGCCGGCGCGTGAGCCCGCTCTGGGCGGGCTGCCCATGCCCGGCATCGCCTGCAGGATGCGCCTTCATCCAGAGCCGCGCCAGCCAGGGCGTGACCACGAAGGCCACGGCCAGCGAAATCAGCATGCCCATGCTCGCATTGATGGGGATGGGGCTCATGTACGGGCCCATGAGTCCGCTCACGAACGCCATGGGCAGCAGGGCGGCGATGACCGTGAGCGTGGCCAGGATGGTGGGGCCGCCTACCTCGTCCACAGCGCCGGGAATGATCTCGCGCAGACTGCGGCCCGGATACAGGGCCTGGTGCCGGTGGATGTTTTCCACGACCACGATCGCGTCGTCCACCAGGATGCCGATGGAGAAGATCAGCGCGAACAGCGAGACCCGGTTCAGGGTGAAGCCCCAGGCCCAGGAGGCGAACAGGGTGGCGGCCAGGGTCAGCACCACGGCGGCGCCGACGATGGCGGCCTCGCGCCGCCCCAGGCTGGCAAACACCAGCGCCACGACCGACAGGGTGGCAAACAGCAGCTTCTTCATGAGCGTGTTGGCCTTGTCGTTGGCGGTGGCGCCGTAGTTGCGCGTTTCACTCACCTTGACGCCCTGGGGGATCACGGTGTTGCGCATGATCTCCACGCGGCGCATGACGGCCTGCGCCACGTCGATGGCGTTCTCGCCCGGCTTCTTGGTGATGGCCAGGGTCACTGCGTCGAATTCGCCCGCCTGGCCGCCGGCCTGCACGAGCGCGTCGCTTACCGTTGCGCCATGCCAGACATAGCGGCTTGCGCTGGGGGTCGCATCACGCACGCGGGCCACTTCGCCGAGATAGATGGGGCGGTTGTTGCGCACGCCGATCACCAGTTCTTCCAGATCGCGCGCGCTGGACAGCCAGGGGCCGGCCTCGAGGCTGACCGCCTGGTTGCCGCCCAGCAGATCGCCCACCGGCATGCCCTGGTTGGCCGCCTGCAGTGCGTCACGCAGATCGGCCACGGTGAGGCCGAGCGTATTGAGCCGCGCCGGATCGATCTCCA
>DASSQC010000196.1:0-2067 GCA_035702705.1 Burkholderiaceae bacterium
GACACGCTCGTTGCGGTCGAGTCTGACCTGGAAACAGTGGAGGCGCAGGTCGGCGACCTCGAGTTCCGCCGCATGTTTTCGAATCCGGCCGACCCCAACAACTGCTTCATCGACATCCAGGCCGGCGCCGGCGGCACCGAGGCTTGCGACTGGGCCAGCATGCTGCTGCGTCAGTACCTGAAGTACTGCGAGCGCAAGGGTTTCAAGGCAGAGATCCTCGAGGAAACCCCGGGCGATGTGGCCGGCATCCGTTCGGCCTCCATCAAGGTGGAAGGCGAATACGCCTTCGGCTTCCTGCGCACCGAGACCGGCGTGCATCGCCTGGTGCGCAAGAGCCCCTTCGATTCGTCCGGCGGCCGTCACACGAGCTTCGCCTCGCTGTTCGTGTACCCCGAGGTCGACGACTCCATCGAGATCGAGATCAACCCGGCCGATGTGCGTACCGACACCTTCCGCGCCAGCGGCGCCGGCGGCCAGCACATCAACAAGACCGACTCCGCCGTCCGCCTGACGCACATCCCGACGGGCATCGTGGTGCAGTGCCAGAACGACCGCTCGCAGCACCGCAACCGCGACGAAGCCTGGCAGATGCTCAAGAGCCGGCTCTATGAGCACGAGATGCGCAAGAAGCTGGCCGAGCAGCAGAAGCTCGAGGACAGCAAGACCGACGTGGGCTGGGGCCACCAGATCCGCAGCTACGTGCTGGACCAGAGCCGGATCAAGGACCTGCGCACCAACGTGGAAATCTCCAATACGCAGAAGGTGCTGGACGGCGACCTCGACGCCTTCATCACTGCCAGTCTGAAGGAAGGGATCTGAGATGAACGCCGTCCTCCGTGCTGCGGCCCTGGCCGCCATCGTCTGGCTGACCGCCACCGTCTCGCCTGCGGCACGTGCCCAGGCGCTGGAAGATCCCTTCATCGGCCGCAGCTTCGGTGAGTTGCTGGCCCGCGAGGACTTTGGCGGTGCCTATCGTGCCGCCGTGCAGCGCACGCCGGTGGGCCGCGCCGGCTGGCCCATGAAGGACGCCGGCCTGCCCGCAAGCAGCCTCGTGACGCTGGACAACAGCAGCCAGTTCGTGCGCACCGCCACCTGCGGCCGGCCACGCTGCGACGCCAACAACGTGCAGGTGTTCTACAGCCGCGCCGACGGACGGATCTTCGTCTACCTCACCGTAGGCGGCCGTGGCGGCTGGACGGGCGCGCCCGACACCTTCGTGCGTCAGGAACTGCTCAAGCACCTGCAGCCCCTGCGCTAGACCACGGGGCGCACCGCCCCGCAGCGCTTTACTGCCTCGGGCACCCGCCGCCTGAGGCCAGACAGACCGAACCCTCTTTGACTGATTGCCTCCGATGAGCAACGACGCCCAACGCCCCGACGCAGCCGCAGCGCCCGCAGCCGATGAAAACCAGCTCATGGCCGAGCGCCGCGCCAAGCTGGCCGCCCTGCGCAGCCAGGGTGTGGCCTATCCGAACGACTTCGTGCCGGAACACCGGGCCGCCGATCTGCAGGCCAGGTACAAGGACGCGAGCCGCGAGCAGCTCGAGACCGGCACACCGGTGACCGTCAGCGTGTCCGGCCGCATGATGCTCAAGCGCATCATGGGCAAGGCGAGCTTCGCCACCATCAAGGACAGCACGGGCACGATCCAGTACTTCGTGAACATTGCCGGCGTGGGCGAAGCCGCCTACGAGGCCTTCAAGCACTTCGACCTCGGCGACATCGTGGCCGCCCGCGGCACGCTGATGCGCACCAAGACCGGCGAACTGTCGATCAACTGCACCGAGATCCGCCTGCTGGCCAAGAGCCTGCGCCCCCTGCCCGACAAGTTCCACGGTCTGTCGGACACCGAGGCCCGCTACCGCCAGCGCTATGTCGATCTGATCGTCAATGACGAGACGCGCAGCACCTTTGTCGCCCGCAGCAAGATCATGAACGCAATTCGCAGCTTCATGACGGCCAACGGCTTCCTGGAGGTCGAGACGCCGATGATGCAGCCCATTCCGGGCGGTGCGGCGGCCAAGCCCTTCATCACGCACCACAATGCGCTCGATCAGGCGATGTATC
>DASSQC010000197.1:0-3149 GCA_035702705.1 Burkholderiaceae bacterium
CAGGCCGTCGCGCAGGCGCACCAGGCGTCTGGCGTGCTGCGCCACGTCCGGCTCGTGGGTGACGATCACGATCGACAGGCCCTGCTCGCGGTTGAGCTGCTCGAACACCTTGAGCACCTCCTCCGTCGTCCTGGTGTCGAGGTTGCCGGTCGGTTCGTCGGCCAGCAGCAGCGGCGGGTTGTTGACCAGCGCACGTGCGATCGCCACACGCTGCTGCTGCCCGCCGGAGAGCTGGTTCGGCATGCGGCCGCCCAGCGCACCGAGGCCCACCCGCTCGAGCAGCTCGATGGCGCGCTTCTTGGCCTCGCCGCGGCTGGCGCCGGCATAGACCAGCGGCAGGGCCACGTTCTCGGCCACGGTCATGCGCTTGAGCAGGTTGAAGCTCTGGAACACGAAGCCGATGGTCCTGTTGCGCACCTCGGCCTGCTGGGCGGCATCCAGGGTGGTGACGTCCATGCCGTTGAGCGTGTAGGTGCCGCCGTCGGCGCGGTCGAGCAGGCCGAGCACGTTCATCAGCGTGGACTTGCCCGAGCCGGACTGGCCCATGATGGCGACATACTCTCCGCGGTCGATGCCCACCGTGATGCCGTGCAGCACCGGGGTGACCACATCCCCGGTGCGGTAGCTCTTGGTGATGCCCTTCAGGTCGATCAGCATCAGTCTTCGCTTCCCGGCGTGGCGTCCTTCAGGCTGCGGGTGATGAGCGCATCGCCCGGCTTGATGCTGCCGCTGGCCATCTCGGTGAACCGGGTGTTGGAGATGCCGATCGTCACCTCATGCGCGCGGGGCTTGTTGTCCTCGCCCACGGTGTAGACGCGGAACACGCGCTGGCCGGCCTTCAGGGTGGAGAGGGCGCCGTCATCGTTCGGGTCGGCGGCCGGGGCGGTCTTGGTGGCGGGGGCCTTCTTCTCGCCCTTGCCGTCCTCGGCTGCGCCGTCCTTCTTGTCGTCTTTCTTCTCGTCCTTCTTGCCGTCCTTCTTGGCCACGCTGTCCTCGGGCGGGCGGAAGCGCAGGGCCGCCGTCGGAATGCGCACCACGTCCTTCTTGCTGGCCACCACGATGCGGGTCTGCGCCGTCATGCCCGGCTTGAGCAGTTCCTCGGGGTTGTCCACATCGATGACGATCACGTAGGTCACCACGCCCGCCTGGTTGGTCGGGTTCAGGCGGAACTGCGAGACCTTGCCCTCGAACTCGCGCTCCGGATAGGCGTCGACGAAGAAGCGCACGGGCTGGCCCTCGCGCACCAGGCCCACGTCGGCTTCAGACACGTTGCTGAAGATCTGCATCTTCTTCAGGTCGTTGGCCACGGTGAACAGGTCGGGCGTCTGGAAGCTGGCGGCCACGGTCTGGCCCACATCGATGGCGCGGCGCGTGACGATGCCGTCGATCGGCGAGCGGATCACGCTGTTGTTCAGGTCGGTCTGCGCCTGGTCGAGCTGCGCCTTGGCGACTTCGAGCTGTGCGAGCGCAGCGTCGAGCTGCTGCTTGCTCTGGTCCACGATCGAGCCCGAGATGAAGCCCTGCGCCAGCAGCTTCACATTGCGCTCGTGCGTGCTGCGCGCCACGGCCAGCCCGGCGCTGGCCGAGCTCACCTGGGCAGTGGCCTGGCGGATGCGTGCCTCGATCAGGGCCGGGTCCAGGCGCAGCATGATCTGGCCCTTCTTGACCCGGTCGTTGAAGTCCACATAGCGCTCCAGCACCGTGCCCGAGACTTGTGTGCCGACGTTCACGCTCTTGACCGGCTGTACCGTGCCGCTGGACAGCACCACCTGCGTGATGGCGCCGCGATCCACCAGCGCCGTGCGGTACTTGGGCGCCGCGTCGGCCTTGGCCTTGCTGCGCTGCCCGGCGACCACGAGCCCACCGCCGATGGCGAGGATGACGGCCGTGATCAGGCCGCGCTTGACCCATTTGTTCATATGCGTGTCTTGGTATGAGGAGTGATGCGGGTGGGTGTTCGGCAGAAGCCGATCTGCGTGATGCATCGGCCCCAGCCTCAAAAGTGCGCGCAGTGTAGGTTTGGCCTGCAGCGGCTTCCCCAGTGCTGGGACGAGTGGTGGTTTCGGCGCCGTGAACTGCAGCCGGGCAGGGATGAGCCTGTTGCAACCGTGGAGCAGCGGCCTCGCGCTGACCGTCTCGCTTGTCTGGTGCGCCTTTCCAGCCACTTTGGCCTGAAGAGCCGCATGAATGCTGGTTCTTGCATCTTTGGAAACGCGTCTCCACGGCTTCCGGGGAGATCGGGCCGGCCCGGGGTTCGGGAAACAGCGCCTTTGCGGCACAATGCGCACCTTGCCGAGTTGGCGCGGGAGAGTGCGACCCCCAAGGGGTGGCCACCGAAGGCGTAACGCCCGAAATCGCTCAGGTTCCCGAACCGCACCGACGTTGAAGCACCCTGGAGAGCGCAGCCCGTTGCCATGCAGCGCGGCGGCCGCCGAAGGAGATCAACCCCGCTGCAGATGCCGCGGGCGAAAAACTCTCAGGCATCAAGGACAGGGGGGACGCGCGCCGGTGGCGATCACCGGTGTCTGAATAGACGCGTCCAATGACTTCCTCCCCAGCGCTCAAGCGCACCCCGCTGTACCAAACCCATGCCGACGCTGGCGCAAAGCTCGTGGACTTCGGCGGCTGGGAGATGCCCCTGAACTACGGCAGCCAGATCGAGGAGCACCACGCCGTGCGCCGCGACGCCGGGATGTTCGATGTCTCGCACATGTGCCCGGTGGACGTGAAGGGCGCCCAGAGCCGCGCCTTCCTGCACCGGCTGATCGCCAACAACGTGGACAAGCTGACCGTGGTGGGCAAGGCCCTGTATTCCGGCATGCTCAATGAAGCCGGCGGCGTGATCGACGACCTGATTGTGTACTGGCGCGGGGGCGACAGCTGGCGCATCGTGGTCAATGCGTCCACCGCCGAGAAGGACCTCGCCCACATGGCCGCCGTGGCTGCGCCCTTCGGCGTCACGCTCACGCCGCGGCGCGATCTGGCGATGATCGCCGTGCAGGGCCCGAATGCCCGCGCCAAGGTGCTGCAGGTTCGCCCCGACTGGAAGGCCGCCTGCGAGCCACTGGTGGTGTTTCAGGCTGCTGAAATCGGAGAGAACTTCATTGCCCGCACCGGCTACACCGGCGAAGACGGCTTCGAGATCATGG
>DASSQC010000198.1:0-6906 GCA_035702705.1 Burkholderiaceae bacterium
GGTCACGCAGGTGGACCGGGATGAGCTGATGCTCATCGACGGTTACGGCCCCTTGCTGGCGGGAACGATCGAGCGGACGCACAAGCTGCTCAATGAGCGGCTGGATCAGCGATTTCCGGTCAGCGCCGCTCGGCCGGTGCAGGCCGTGGGCCGCGCCAGTGCGCCGCCGCCCGTGCGTCGCCAGAGTGCCGCCGATGTCCTTCGTGCCAGCGGCGATGCGCAGTCCCTGGGCAGCGCCACGCGGCCCCTGCCTGCGTCCACGCAGGACCGCATGATGCGCCGGCTGGCCGGTGAGCGCACGCACGACGGCGCCGGAGAGATCGGCAACGATGCGGGGCTTTCGAAGATGCTCGAGCGCCTCCTGTCCCTGCTGCAGGCCATGCCCGCAGCGCATGGGATCGGTGCAGGCCGCCCGGACGCTGCCGGCGTGCAGTCGACCGGTGTCACGGCGCCATCCGTTTCCTCTGGTGTACGCGCGGCCGGCACGGATCTGAACGTGCTGGCGCGTCTCAATGAGCTTGCGCGCGAACATGCGGTGCAGGACGCGGACCAGCGCCGGCTTGCCTTGCTGGCACAGGTCTTCGGTGTGCTGCTGGATGACCCCGCCGTCCACGGCCGGATCAAGGAAGTGATCGGCCGGATGCAGCTGCCCCTGCTGAAGGTGGCGCTCGACGACAGCAACTTCTTCTTTGATGAGACGCACCCGGCCCGGCGCGTGATGAACGAGCTGCTGGCCGCCGGCCTGCAGGACGAGGCGCCGAGCGACGAGCGGATCGCTGCGCTGGATGCCATCGTGGATCGGGCCGAGCGAGTGCTAACCGACGCGCCGCACGAGCAGGAACAGCTGATGCTGGACCTGGACGAGCTCCAGCGCGAGGAGCGCGAGTTCGCCGAATCGATCATTGCCGAAACCACGCCGGTTCCGGATGTCGAAGCCGAGAATGTGGATGCCGCACGGCACGAGGTGGCGCAGATCCTCGGCGAGCGCATCAGCCGTGAAGGCGTTCCCGAGTTTGTCGCACAGGTGCTCAGTGATCAGTGGAGTGAGGTGCTGGCACTTGCGTATGTGCGGCGGACGACCGATCCCGCGGTCTGGCTCGATGCCGTGAGCGTCATGGACTTGCTGATCTGGAGCGTGGTCCCTGAGGCCGCGCCCGACTTCCGGACCCGGCTCATCAAGCGTCTTGCAGAGCTCGTCCAGGGCCTGAATGCCGGCTTCGACGCGCTCTCATGGACGGGCGACGCTCGGGCCGAATTCTTCGATCAGCTGGCGTCCTGGCACGCCGCCATCATGCGCACGGGACGCGTCCCCGATGAACCGGACGCCGGCCGTCCCACGTCCGTGATGCTGCACTTCGAGGCGGATCTTGAGGTCCTGTCGCGAGGTCAGTGGCTCGAGTTCATCGATGAGCACGGTCCCGGCGAGATGTTCCGCATCTCATGGATCAGCCCGATGCGCACGCGCTTCTTGCTGACCCCGGCCAAGCGTGCGGGTGTCCGCCTGCTGACCGCTGTCGAGCTCGGCAGCCGCATTGACACCGGGCTGATTCGCGTAGTCGATCGTGCGGCCGCATTCGATCGCGCGCTGCAGATTGCGGTGGAGAGCGACGCGCTCGGCTAATGTGCAGCCGCGCAAACAAAACGGGCGGCTCAGGCCGCCCGCATTGTTCCGAGCTGTTCAGGCTTACAACGAGTCGGCTGCGAAGTCCGCCAGCCGCGAACGTTCGCCGCGTGCCAGGGTCACGTGCCCACTGTGCGGCCAGCCCTTGAAGCGGTCCACCACGAAAGTCAGGCCGCTGGAGCCCTCGGTGAGATAGGGCGTGTCGATCTGCGCGATGTTGCCCATGCAGACCACCTTGGTGCCGGGGCCGGCGCGGGTGATCAGGGTCTTCATCTGCTTGGGCGTGAGGTTCTGCGCCTCGTCGATGATCAGGAACTTCTGCTGGAAGGTCCGGCCGCGCATGAAATTCATGCTCTTGATCTTGATCTTGCTCTTGATCAGGTCGCTGGTGGCCTGCTTGCCCCACTCGCCGCCGTGACCGCTGCCCGAAGGGCTGCCCAGCAGGACTTCGAGGTTGTCTTCCACGGCGCCCATCCAGGGTGCCATCTTTTCCTCCTCGGTGCCCGGCAGGAAGCCGATGTCCTCGCCCACCGGGACGGTCGCGCGAGTCATGATGATCTCGCTGTACAGGCGCTTGTCCAGGCATTGGGCCAGCGCGGCCGCGAGCGTGATGAGGGTCTTGCCGGTACCCGCCTGGCCGAGCAGGGTGACGAAGTCCACCTCCGGGTTCATCAGCAGGTTGAGCGCAAAGTTCTGCTCCCGATTGCGTGCGGTCACACCCCAGACCGCATGCTTGGCATGGGTGTAGTCCTTGAGCGTGCGCAACACGGCGGTCTTGCCGCTGATCTCTGTGACCTGCGCATACAGGCTCTGGCCGATGCCATCGGTCGTTTCGTGAAACACGAACTGGTTGACGAGCATGCCGGACACAGCCGGGCCGGTTACGCGGTAGAAAGTCGCGCCGCCATGCTGCCAGGATTCCATGCCCTTGGAGTGCTTGTCCCAGAAGTCGGACGGCAGCGCGAACACGCCGGAATACAGCATGTCGCGGTCTTCGAGGACCTTGTCATTGAAGTAGTCCTCGGCCGAGAGGTTCAGTGCGCGCGCCTTCACCCGCATGTTGATGTCCTTGGACACCAGAACCACTTCCCGGCCCGAATGCATCTCGGACAGTGCTCGAACCACGCCAAGAATCTGGTTGTCGGCCTTGCCCACTGGCAGGGTGGCGGGCAGGGCGTTGGCCGTGGCCTGGGTCTGGAAGAAGAGCTTGCCGGTGGCGTCCTTGTTGCCGAGCTTGGACAGGGGGATGCCCTTCTCCATGGGCTCGGCAAAGCCCTCGACGAGCTGGTCAAGCATGCGGCTCACGCTGCGGGCATTGCGCGCCACCTCGCTCATACCCTTCTTGTTGTTGTCGAGCTCCTCCAGCGTCATCATCGGCAGGTAGATGTCGTGCTCCTCGAAGCGGAACACGCTGGTCGGATCGTGCAGCAGCACATTGGTGTCCAGCACGAAGAGCTTGGGCGGGCCGCCGTTGCGGCGACTGGCACGTGAGCCTTCTGCCGCCGGGGCGCTGCGCTTGCCAGTGCCGAGCGCAGCCACATTGCCGGCTGCAGGGCGGCTTTCGCGTTCTGCGCCGGGTGGACGGACACCGCGCTGTCGTGCGGGCTCCACCGCAGGCAGATTGAGTTCCTCGAACAGGGCGGGCTGCTCGACGGCGCGCAGCAGCGCGGGGCTGCGCGCAGCGGATTTGCTTGGGGCACTTGCCGGAGCGGTTTGCGGTTTCTTTGCGCCAGCCGATTTGCGGCTGCTGGCGCGATGTTCTTCGAGGTCGACGATGTCAGCGGGCTTGGCAGGTGCTTTGGGCAGGGGCATCCAGATGCTCCGGTGGGGTGAAGAAGCTTGAGGCGAGAGACAAAGCGAAAAGGCCGCTTGGCCGGGACAACCGGTCAAGCGGCCTTTCCTGAAGGGCCGAAAAGAGAGGCGCTGCGCTCAGCGCGCAACGCGAATCAGAGCGACTTGACGTAGGCAAGAACCTCTTCCGCGTGGCCCGGCACTTTCACGCCGCGCCACTCCTTGGCCAGTACGCCGTACTGGTCGATGACAAAGGTGCTGCGCTCGACGCCCTGCACGGGCTTGCCGTACATGGTCTTGGTCTTGATGACATCGAACGAGCGGGTGAGCTGCTCGGACACGTCCGAGATCAGCGGGAACGGGAACTTCTCCTGCTCACAGAAGGCCTGGTGGCTCTTCAGGCTGTCACGGCTGACGCCGATGACCGCCGCGTTTTCCTTCACGAACTGGTCGTGCAGGTCGCGGAAGTTCTGGCCCTCCAGCGTGCAGCCGGGGGTGTTGTCCTTGGGGTAGAAGTAGAGCACCACCTTGTGGCCCTTCAGCAGCGACAGGGTGATGTCGCCGAGGGTCGAGGGCGCCGTGAAGTCAGGAACCGGGTGGCCAAGTTTGATCGTCATGGGGTGATGCCTTTGGTGGTTTTAACTGGAAAGCTCGGACTCGATGATGAAAGCGCCCACAACCCGCCGGCCCTCGGCCATCAGGATGTTGTACGTGCGACACGCAGCTGCGGTGTCCATGACTTCCAGGCCGATCCGCTGCCCGGCCAGCTGTGCAGCCACGCGCGGATGCGGAAAGCGCTGCCGACGCCCTGTGCCCAGAACGACCAGTTCGGGCTGGCCGTCGGCGAGCCGTGAAACCACGTCGGCATCCAGTGCGGCGATGTCGCGAACACCCCATGCGGCCACCGGGCCTTCGGGTGCGACGACGATGCTGTGCTGGAATGGGACGGCGTTGATTTCAATGCCGGCAGCGGAGTAGCCCGTGACCGTGTTGAGCGAGGCGTTGCGAGGATCAGCGTGGAGCTTCACGGAGGACTGCGGGAGGTGCGCGCGTACGGGGTACAGCGACCCTGTCATTATACTCAGTTGTGCAATGCCGCATCGGGCTGCCATCCTGGCCGAAATTGATGCGCACCCAGCAACCCTACCCAATCCGGGTGGCCCGTTGCCCGGGATAACCCCAGTGAGACCGAGCTTGTGCATGCGCAGCATCTCAAGCGGTGGTCGCATCGCTCCGAGCGCCTTGCCATGAAACCGATCGAGAAGTCCCAGAAGCTCTCCAACGTCTGCTACGACATCCGCGGCCCCGTGCTGGATCGCGCCCGGCAGATGGAGGAAGAGGGCCACCGCATCATCAAGCTGAACATCGGCAACCTGGCCGCGTTCGGCTTCGAGCCGCCTGAAGAGATCGTGCAGGACATGATCCGCAACCTGCCCAGCGCGGTGGCCGCCGGCTACACCGACAGCAAGGGCCTGTTTGCGCCGCGCAAGGCCGTCATGCACTACACGCAGGAAAAGGGCATTGCCGGCGTGCATGTGGACGACATCTACCTCGGCAACGGGGCCAGCGAGCTGATCGTGATGGCCATGAACGGCCTGCTCAACGACGGCGACGAGGTGCTCGTGCCCATGCCGGACTATCCGCTGTGGACGGCGGCCGCCACGCTCTCGGGCGGCAAGGCGGTGCACTACATCTGCGACGAACAGAGCGAGTGGTATCCGGACATCGCCGACATCAAGCGCAAGATCACTGAGCGCACCAAGGCGATCGTCGTGATCAACCCCAACAACCCCACGGGCGCGCTGTATCCGAAGGAGGTGCTGGAGCAGATCGTCGAGGTGGCACGTCAGCACCAGCTGATCGTGTTTGCCGACGAGATCTACGACAAGACCCTGTACGACGGCAATGTGCACACCTCGATTGCCTCGCTGGCCGATGACGTGCTGTTCGTCACCATGAACGGCCTGTCCAAGAACTACCGCTCCTGCGGCTATCGCTCGGGCTGGATGGTCGTCAGCGGAGAAAAACGCCATGCGCGCGACTACATCGAAGGTCTGAACATGCTGGCCAGCATGCGCCTGTGTGCGAACACGCCCGGGCAGCTCGCCATCCAGACGGCGCTGGGCGGCTACCAGAGCATCAAGGACCTGGTGGGCCCGACCGGGCGACTCACGCGCCAGCGTGACACGGCATGGAAGCTGCTCTCGGAGATTCCCGGCGTGTCGGTGGTCAAGCCCAAGGCGGCCCTCTACATGTTCCCGCGCCTGGATCGCAAGATGTACCCGATCTCCGATGATCAGCAGTTCGCCTACGAGCTGCTGGACCAGGAGCGCGTGCTGATCGTGCAGGGCACGGGATTCAACTGGAAGGATCCGGACCATTTCCGGCTCGTGTTCCTGCAGGACACGGACAACCTGACCGAATCGGTGAATCGGATCGCGCGCTTCCTGGATGGCTACCGCCGGCGCCACAACACACAGCATGTCGTCGGAGCGGCAACGCCGCTGCGATCGGTCGCCTGAGGCTTGACGCAGCCGTGCGCGCCTTGTCTGCGCGCTGGCTTACACAGATCATGAGGGAGAGTGCTATGGAAGCGATCCGTGTCGGATTGCTGGGTGCCGGCGTGGTCGGCAGCGGTGTGGTGAATGTGCTCAAGCGCAACCGCGAGGAAATTGCGCGTCGTGCAGGGCGTGAAATTCGCGTGGTTCAGGTCTGTGCCCGCAACCTGGAGAAGGCCCGGCAGCTCGTGGGGGACGAGGTGCAGGTGGTGGCCGACCCGATCGCCATGGCGACCTCACCGGATGTGGACGTGCTGGTCGAGGTGATCGGCGGCACGACGGTGGCCAAGGACGCCATTCTTGCTGCGCTGAAGGCCGGCAAGGCGGTGGTCACGGCCAACAAGGCGCTGCTCGCCACCGCCGGCAACGAGGTCTTTGCCGCAGCGCGTGCCGGGCGTGTGCCGGTCATGTTCGAGGCCGCCGTGGCCGGCGGCATCCCGATCATCAAGGCGCTGCGCGAGGGGCTGGCGGCCAACCGCATGCAGTGGGTGGCCGGTATCATCAACGGCACCACGAACTTCATCCTGTCGGAGATGCGCGCCAAGCGCCTGCCTTTCGAGGCCGTGCTCAAGGAGGCGCAGCGCCTGGGCTACGCCGAGGCAGACCCGACCTTCGATATCGAGGGCGTGGATGCCGCCCACAAGCTCACACTGCTGTCGGCCCTGGCCTTCGGCATTCCGGTGCAGTTCGACCGCGCCTCCATCGAGGGCATCAGCAAGCTGCAGGCCGCCGACATCGCCTACGCCGAGGAGTTGGGCTATCGCATCAAGCTGCTGGGCATCACGCGCAAGCATGCCGCCGGCATCGAGCTGCGCGTACACCCCACGCTGGTGCCGGCCAAGCGACTGATTGCCAGCGTGGAGGGGGCCATGAACGCCGTGCTGATCAAGGGCGATGCGGTGGGCGCGACGCTGTATTACGGCCCCGGCGCCGGCA
>DASSQC010000199.1:0-4364 GCA_035702705.1 Burkholderiaceae bacterium
CGCCGGTTCATCCAGGGTGGCTCCGAGTCGACTCTGGCGAGCCCGTCATGCTTCTCCTCGGGGGAGGCGGGCCATTGCTTGGATCTCAATCAAGGTATCGGGTGATGACAGTAAAGCCATGCCGATAACCGTCAAGGCAGGACGCATTTCGAGGAAGTGGCGGGCGCCGACCGGCACGATGGGTGGCATGATGCCCGAGCGGTTGCAGCACGCGCTCGAGTGTGGCACCTGCTGAGTTCAGTACAGTGACAAGGTGCTCCACCGCGCCTTCCGCGTCGGCATGAAGCATGCCAAGCCCTAGACGCGAAGTGGCGTTCCAATCGACCTGGTCCGACCCACAGACGAGTCGGGACTCCAGACCCACCTTGGCCCGCGATCCGCCGATCAGTGCGCCGTTGTGGAGGCCAGGCGGATCGAGCATTCTCGAGTTCACGTTCCGTCCATTGCCAGGGCTTGTGCTCGCAGTGGGGATACGGCCGGGCCGGCCGCCGCGATCAGTTGGGCGCTCACGACTCGTCTCTTCACGCCATGCCCTCCTCAAGCTGCGAAGTCAGTCGAGTTCGATAGCGCGAGGTGTTCCGCAATCTCCGCCTGCCGACGCTGGTAGGCCTTGCTCGCGTAAGCCACTGCGTCGGAACCGGCGGGGAAGTGCAGCGGCGGCCGTGCCAGGGCCGCAAGTTGCACCAGCACCCGCCCCAGCTTCGCCGGATCGCCGGGTTGCCTGTGGTTGTAGGCGTTGTAATCGGTCCGCGGCGCGCCCTGCGGATCGCCGTAGTCGCCGATGCGTTCGCCGCCGTAGCGCACCGACGAGGCATCGAGGAAGTCGGTCCGGAAGAAGCCGGGTTCGACGATGGTCACGTGGATCCCGAAGCGTGCCACCTCGAGCGCCAGGGACTCGGAGAACCCCTCGACGGCAAACTTGGCGGCGCAGTAGATGGAGGACGACTCGAAGCCCATGAACCCGCCGATCGAAGCAAGGTTAAAGATGTGCCCGCTGCGCTGACTGCGCATCAGAGGCAACGCGGCCCGCGTGACGTGCATCAGGCCGAAGACGTTGGTCTGGAACTGCTGCTCGACGGCCTTCCCGGGGACCTCCTCGAACAGTCCGAGCTGTCCGTAGCCGGCGTTGTTGACCAGCACGTCGATCCGCCCGAAACGATCGATCGCCCGGGCCATGGCCGTGGCAGATTGCCGCTCATCGGCCACATCCAGGGGCAGGCAGAGGACTTGCTCGCGGTAAGGGGCGAAGGTCGCTTCGAGCTCTGCGACCTTCCGGCCGGTGGCGACCACCCGGTGGCCGCCTTCGAGTGCGCTGCGCGCGATCTCCTTGCCGATGCCACGGCCCGCGCCAGTGATGAACCAGATCTTGCTCACGATGTTTCCAGGTCGGGTTGAACGAGAACCCAGTCTAGGAACGCGTCCCGGCTCGGCGGTAGCCCGCAAGGCCTGGGAACTTGCCCGATCGTGCAGACCCGCGATGCCCGCGCGTGGCTACGCGGCGGCTGCCGCTGGCCCGTCTTGCCCGTGTTGGCGCAATCGCTGGATGTCGCGGGCCGGCGGGGCGCCGAACTGACGACCGTACTCCCGGCTGAACTGCGAGGGACTCTGGTATCCGACCCGGTGCGAGGCCGTGGCCGCATCGGCCCCTTCGGCGAGCATCAGACGTCTCGCCTCCTGCAGTCGCAACTGCTTCTGATACTGCAGCGGGCTCATGGAGGTCAGCTCCCGAAACCGCTGATGGAAGGAAGAGGGGCTCATGTGCACCCGACGGGCTAACTCGTCGATGCGCAAAGGCTCGGAGCGATTCAGCTTCATCCACTCGATGGCTCTCGCCACCCGACCGGCGTGGGATTCGCCCCTGGCCACGCTGGCAAGCCGGTGGCCTTCGGGGCCTTGAAGCAACCTGAACAGGATCTCGCGGACGGCCAGCGGGGCCAGCACGGGCGCCTCGTGCGGCCTGCCGGCCAGCCGCATGAGACGCAGCACGGCATCCAGCAACTCGGCAGTCGTCGCGGTGAGATACAGGCCCCGGCGCCCACCCGGCCCGGCGGGCGGCGACAGCTTCGACTGAACCACGATGTCGGCCACCTGGATCGGGTCGATGTCCAGCCGGAAGCAGAGGTAGGGTTCGGCCGCGGAAGCACGAGTCACCTGAGCGCTGACTGGCAGATCGACGGTGAAGACCAACACGCGGCTTGGATCGTAGTCGTAGGCGTCGGCCTTCAACATGACCCGCTTCGCACCCTGCACGACCAGGCAGGCGGCCGGCTGGTGCAATGCGTGAGTCATCTCGTCACCCGGCCGCGATACCCGGATGGCCGATACACCGGGCAGTGCGGTGGTGTTCACGCCTTCCCGCGGGGTGCAGGCGAGCAACAGACCGGCAAGCTCGTGCAGCTGAGGGTTCATGTCGGATTCGGTGGCAAGGCCCATTGTCGACGAGGTCCGCGCCTGCCGCGGATCGGCGGTGGATCAGGCAAGCAGCATGGACGAAACGGCATTCCTTTGCGCAGATGCGCTCATACAGTGGCTCTTGTCATCCACTAGGAGTTTGTATGACATCCGCCGCAACGTTGATCGCTCGCGCCGCATCTGCGCTGGCCCTGATGCTCCATGCCCTGCCAGCAGCAGCCCAGACGATGGTTCCTGCGCTGCCAGACCCCCGCATTGCGCAAGGGGAGCAGGTTCTCAAGGACCTGAACCGTGGACGAAGTCAGCCGGTGTTCGAGGCCATGCGGCGGGAGTTCCCGTTCCTCGCTGACGCCACTGCTGGATATGCCCTTGGAGACGTCTGGGGCCGCACGGTTCTCGACGTCCGCACACGCCAGTTGTCGGCCATGGCCGCCTTTGCGGCACTGGGCCTGCGGCCCTTCTTCAAGGTGCATGCCGGCTGTGCCCTCGATGCGGGCGTTCCGGTGGCAGAGCTGAAGGAGATCGTGTACCTGGTGACTGTCCCGGCCGGCTTTCCGCGCGCCATCGAAGCGTCTCAGGCCCTGCAGGAACTGCTGCACGAACGCGGGCTGGAGGCCAAGGCTCCCTAGGGCGAGGGCCCGCCGCGCATCGGTGGCGGCTGCAGGGGCGCCTCATGCGGGCGCCGGGATGGCACGCAGCAGACGGTCGCGCCAGGGCGAGTCCGGCAGCGTGGCCAGCCCGATGCACAACGCCAGCTCGTCTCCTTCGGCGAGCGATCGGTAAACCACTCCGGTGTGGCGCAATCGCCTGAACGATGTCGGCAGCAAGGCGAGCGCACGACCTGCGGCCACTTCCGCCAGCAGGATGTGCTGATCAACGGGCTCTCGCACGGCACGCGGCGAAAAGGCATGGCGACGAAAGACCTCCTGGCAGTGATCGAAGAAGGCCGGCTGCCGCGCACGCTCGAAGACGAACACCGGCTCCTGTGACAAATCGGCCAGGGAGAGTCTTCGCCGCGAAGCCAGTCGATGGCCTGCTGACAGCGCCACGCACGTTGCCATGCGGTCGAGCTCGACGAGCTTCAAGCCGTCGGCCGAAGTCGGCAAGGCAATCAGGGCAGCGTCCAGCCGTCCCGTGCGCACGTCTCGCACCAGCTGGGGTGAAGATGCAAAGCGAACGCCGATGTGGGCGTGCGGGAAGGCCGCTTCCAGCGCCGCCGGAACGTTCTGGAACCACGTCGGGTGAGCTGCGCTGGTCAGGCCGATGCGCAGGCTTGAGCCTTCTGCCTGCGCCCGCACGGCCTTCTCTGCGGCCTCCAGTGCCGACAGGATGCGCCGTGCCCGGGGCAGCAGTGCCCGCCCCGCGGCTGTGAGTTCGACGTGTGTCGTGGACCGCGTGAACAGCCTCGGGCCCAGCCGCTCTTCCAGCGACCGAATCGTTCGACTCAGCGGGGGCTGCGACATGTGCAGCGCCTCCGCCGCACGCCGAAAGTTCAGCGCTTCGGCGACTGCAACGAAGGCCTCCAGCGCACGCGTGTCGAGTCGGGTCCTCATGCACGAAAGGTATCACGCAAACGGTCATTCCCCCCTGTGCCCGCACCTGCCTACAGTCGGGCCAGATCGAAAGGAGAAGACATGCAGACCGACGCCAAGACCAATTCCGAGCGCTACCTGCGAGGCATGCGGCGGCTCGCCGACGTTGACGGGCCGGCGGGCCAACGGGTCGTCGAGCGCCTTGCGGCCGACTTTCCGGAGTTCGCGACCTACCTGGTGGAGTTCCCCTTCGGCGACATCTACTGCCGACCCGGGCTGCCGCTGCGCGAGAGGGAGATCGCGGTGATCGCGGCGCTTTGCGCCCTGGGCAATGCCGGTCCGCAGCTGAGCGTGCACATCCACGCGGCTCTCCACGTGGGCTGTCAACCCGCGGAGATCGTCGAAGTCTTGATGCAGATG
>DASSQC010000200.1:0-2304 GCA_035702705.1 Burkholderiaceae bacterium
TCGGGCTGTGCACTGGCGTTGAGCACCGTGACCCGCTGCATGCGCGGGTGAGCCAGCATGCCCAGCAGGTCCTTGACCCGCTCGTCGCGCTGACCCACGCCGACTGTGTCCACGATCACGAGCTTCTTGGAGGACAGCAGCGAAAGCAGATCGGCCAGCGCGGTGGCATCGGCGGCGGCATAGACGGGCACACCAATCAGGCGGCCGAAGCCTCGCAGGTGCTCGTGTGCCGCCATGCGATAGGTATCGACGGTGATCAGCCCCACTTCGTGGGCACCGTGGCGCATGGCGAACTGGGCGGCGATCTTGGCGGCGGTGGTGGTCTTGCCCACCCCGGTCGGACCCACGAGCGCGAAGATTCCGCCCTCGGCGAAGGCTCCGAGCGGATCAGCCTCGTCGCACTTGAGATTGCGTGTCAACAGGTCGAGCAGCCAGCTTTCCACCTGGGCTTCATCCACATGCTGCGGCACGCGCTGAGCGATTTCGCGCGTGAGCATGGGCGAGAAGCCCGCACCAGCCAGCAGACGCATCGCCTTGCCCTGGGCGGGCTGGCGGCGCGCGCCGTCCATGAGCGTCATCAGCGACAGCTGCTCCTGGATCAGGCTGCGCATGGCCCGCAGCTCGCCGGCGAGCACGGGCTCGGCAGCCGGCGTGCCGGGCATGCTCAGGCTGGGCATCGTGGTCCCGGCTGCCGGATGCGACACGGCAGGCGCTGCCGGCACACCGGCGGGTGCTGCGACGCGCTGCGGCACGATGGCCGGACGGGCTGCAGCAGGCGCTGCCTGCGACGCCTGATTCTGGGCACGCTTGTTGACCAGGCGCTGCCTGACGTAGTCCTGGAAGGACAGGGTGCTCATCTCGAGCTGCGCAAGGTCTTCCTCGACCTGCGGCGACAACGCGGCAGCCGCAGGCTTGGCACGCGGCGTGGCGACCGGCGCGGCAGCGGCTTGCCGCGCCCCTGACGGTGCGGCAGTGCGCGGCGCTGCCGGCCGCGCGGGCGCCTTGGCTGCGGGCGCTGCCGGCGCGGGGCTGATCGCATCGACATCGGCCGAGGGCATGGCAAGCACCTCGACACCGCCGGACACGCTCTTGTTCGAGATGATGACTGCGTCATCACCGAACTCCAGGCGGACCTGATTCAGTGCCTCACGGCTGGACTTGGCGACAAAGCGTTTGAGGTTCATGGTGTCTCTCCAGGGAGATCATTCGGAGTGAAGCCCGGGCCGGCGATCTGCCGGCCTCAGGCTGCACCCCCAATCAGGTAGCCGACGGAAATGGAGTGGGAGTCGGGAATTTCGGAGTGGCCCAGCACGCGCAGGCGGGGTGCGGCACGCTTGAGCATGCGAGCCAGCGGCATGCGCACGCGATCGGGTACGAGCAGACAGGCGGGGTGACCGCGCTCTTCCTGGGCGTTGGCTGCGTTGCCGGCGGCCTTGACCAGGGTGTCGGCCAGACCGGGCTCGATCCCGGCGCCCTGCTCGCTGGCCAGGCCCTGAACCACGACGCGCTCCAGACCGGGCTCCAGGGCGATGACCGAGAGGTCCTGCGTCCGACCATAGATGGTCTGCACGATCGCCGGGGCCAGGCTCGCGCGCACCTGTGCGGTGAGATCGGCCGGATCCTGGGTGCGTGCGCCATGCTCGGCCAGCGTCTCGACGATCGTGCGCAGGTCTCGGATGTGAACACCCTCTTCCAGCAGGTTCTGCAGCACCTTCTGGAAGGCAGCCAGCGGCACGGTCTTGCCGATGACGTCTTCAAGCAGCTTGGGCGCGTACTTGTTGACATGGTCGATGAGCTGCTGGACTTCCTGGCGACCGAGCAGCTTGGAGGCATGTGTCTGCATGACGTGATGCAGGTGGGTGGCCACCACCGTCGATGCGTCCACCACGGTGTAGCCGCTGGCGTGCGCGAGCTCGCGCATCGACTCTTCGATCCAGATGGCGGGCAGGCCGAAGGCCGGATCGCTGGTGGGCGTTCCGGGCAGGGTCTGTGTCGCCCCGCCGGGATTGATGGCCAGGAACATGCCCGGGAAGGCTTCGGCATCGGCCACAGCCACGCCCTTGAGCATGATGCGATAGCTGCCGGGACGCAGGTCGAGGTTGTCCTTCACATGCACGGAAGGCGGAAGAAAGCCGACTTCCTGCGCGAACTTGCGGCGCACACCCTTGATGCGGCCCAGCAGATCGGTCTCGCTGCCCTTCTCGATCAGGTTGATCAGGCGATAGCCCAGCTCCAGACCCAGCACGTCCACGGGCGCGGCATCGTCCCAGCTGGCCTCATTGGGCTTGGCAGCCGGTTCCTCGG
>DASSQC010000201.1:0-9495 GCA_035702705.1 Burkholderiaceae bacterium
CGATCACGTGCAGGCTGAAGAAGCGGTTCAGGGTGGCGTCAGACACCACGAAGTCGCCGCGGATGAAGATCGACAGGTCCTGGCCGATGATCGGGATGGCCGAGAACAGGTTCACGATCACCTGGGCGCCCCAGTAGGACATCTGGCCCCAGGGCAGCAGGTAACCCATGAAGGCCTCGGCCATCAGGCACAGGAAGATCGCGCAGCCGAAGATCCAGATCAGCTCGCGCGGCTTGCGGTAGCTGCCGTAGATCAGGCCGCGGAACATGTGCATGTAGACCACGACGAAGAACATCGAGGCACCGGTGGAGTGGATGTAGCGCACCAGCCAGCCCCAGGGGACATCGCGCATGATGTATTCGACGCTGGCGAAGGCCACCGGGATGCCCGAGCTGTTCAGCGAGGCGTCCGGCTTGTAGTGCATCACCAGGAAGATGCCCGAGACGATCTGGATCACCAGAACCAGCAGGGCGAGCGAGCCGAAGAAGTACCAGAAGTTGAAGTTCTTCGGGGCGTAGTACTCGGAGAGGTGCTCCTTGTACAGCTTGGACAGCGGGAAGCGGTTGTCGACCCAAGTCAGGGCCTTTTCCTGCAGGCTGGCGTTGGCCGGTGCTTCTTTCCAGGTTGCCATGATCAAGCCTCACCCTTCTCGTCGCGGCCGATCACGATCTTCGTGTCGGACAGGTACATGTGACGCGGAATGTCCAGGTTCACCGGCGCCGGCTTGTTCTTGTAGACGCGGCCGGCGAGGTCGAAGGTCGAGCCGTGGCAGGGGCACAGGAAGCCGCCCTGCCAGTTGGGGCTGGGCACCGAGGGATCACCGGCCTCGAACTTCTTGGACGGCGAGCAGCCCAGGTGCGAGCAGATGCCCACGGCGATCAGCACATCCTTCTTGTCTTCGCGCGAACGGTGCTGGTTGGCGGCGTACTCCGGCGTGGGCAGCTGGTAGTAGCGCTCGCTCTTCGGATCGGCCACTTCGGCGTCGGTCTTTTCGAGCGACTTCATCATTTCCGGCGTGCGCTTGAGGATCCAGACCGGATTGCCGCGCCATTCGGTGAGCTGCATCTCGCCCGGGCGCAGGGCGCTGATATCCACTTCGACCGGGCCGCCGGCGGCTCGGGCGCGCTCGGAGGGCGCAAAGGTGGAGACAAACGGCACGGCCACGCCGCACACGCCCAGACCGCCCACCACACCGGTGGCAATCAGCGCATTGCGTTTGGCAGTATCGACCTCGGCAGCGCCAGCCGGTACGCCGGCAGCGCTATCAACAGCGTCGCTCATGGGGTTTCCCTGTGTTTTGAGTGAGCGGAGTGATCCACTCCAGCAACCGAAGATTGTAATGGAAGCACCCTATCCGCCCCGGATGGCAGGTGCGGCTTGCGGACGCGGCGTGCTGCGCCCGCCGCGCGCCGGGCTTGCATTCCCTATCAATTGGGGCTGGGCCGGCGGGCCGCGCAGCGGCTACGCTCGGCGCGCGATGCAGCAAGGTCAATTCAGTGGCGCTACCAGCCGCAGGCCGCTGCACGACAGTCAAACAGCGCAGGAGGACCGGCCATGGGCATGGTGAAGGAGTTTCGGGATTTCGCCCTCAAGGGCAATGTGATTGATCTGGCGGTGGGCGTCATCATCGGCGGCGCCTTCGGCAAGATCGTGGACTCGCTGGTGAAGGATGTGATCATGCCCGTCGTGGGCGCGATCGTCGGCAAGGTGGACTTCTCCGAGATGTTCATCCTGCTCGGCGAGCTTCCGGTGAAGGACGGCAAGGCCGTCGAGCGCAGCTACAAGGCGCTCTCGGATGCCGGTGCGCCGGTGCTCGCCTACGGCCACTTCATCACCATCCTGATCAACTTCGTGATCCTGGCCTTCGTGATCTTCTGGATGGTCAAGGCCTTCAACAAGGCCAAGGGCAATCTGGAACTCGGCCCTGCCGCACCGCCGCCCGCCACGCCGGAGGATGTGCTGCTGCTGCGCGAGATCCGCGATGCGCTGAAGAAGTGAGCGTGCGCTGACTTCCGGGCTCGATTGGGGGTCAATTGGGGGCCAATAGGCTCGCAAGCGCGCCGAAGGGCCGGGACACCGGCTCCTCGGCGCAAATTCTGGCCGATAGCAATCTATTTTTGAGTGCTACAGGTCAATGAATGGCCCGCAAGGCGCATGGATCAAGCGAGACCATGCTTTGGCTGCTGCATCAAATCCATGGCCGAATTTGACGCTCAGGTCTTCTTCCTGCGCAGCAGACCGGCCACCGCAGCCACGGCCAGTGCGCTGGCGGGCACATAGGGCAGGCGCCACAGGCCGCCGTGGAAGGCCTGGCGGCTGAGCAGCGCCAGCGGATGGCCGGCCGCGGCCGATGCACCGGTCTCGCCCCGGGTGCGCAGGTCGTGCACCCAGAGCGCGGCCATCAGCGCATTGGTCGTGTCGGGCTCGAACACTTCCAGGCCAAACAGGTCGGCGCCGGCAAAGCCCGCAGCCAGCAGGCGGTTCTTCACCACCGACCAGGTGTTGGTGCTCGGTGCCACGTTGATGGAGACCGGGCGGCCCGCCGCGGCCGTGCTCAGTGCGCGCCAGTGCTGCAGGCGCTTGGCCAGCGCGTAGTTCGGCCCCTGCTGCAGCACGCTGCAGTCGCTGATGTTCCAGGCCGCGCCGCCCACCTCGATGCGATCGGTCAGGTTCGGCGCAAAGGCCCGGCCCAGGCTCAGCGCATGGGCCGCCTTCGCACCCAGACTGCGATTCGCCCAGCGCCGATGACCGGCCGCAGCGACCTCGGGCGGCACGGCAAAGCTGTCGGTCGGCGTGGCGAGGAAGCCGATGCCCGCCTTGGGCAGCCGCGCCTGCACCGCGGCGATCAGCGCATCCATGGCCATGGCCACGCGTGCATGGCGCTCGCCGTCGGCGTAGGCCAGCGCGAGGACGTCCAGGTCGCCGCCATCGCCGCCCGGCGGGGCAAACCGTTCGCACAGCCAGGCGGCCAGCTCCGGCGTGTCCGCAAGAAGATCCGCGCCGGGCACGGGGCTGCCCGGCCGCTGCGGTGCAAGGACCTCGCCTGCGCCTTGTTCCGCCAGACCCGCAATGCGCTTTGCAATCCCGTCGCGCGGCAGGTCGATGGCCGCCACGCGCGCCCCCCAGGCGGTGAGCCAGCGCAGCGGCCCGGCTTCGGCGCCGGCGCCCAGCAACGCAATGCTGCGGTCGCGCAGGTCGAACCAGCCGGGTTCACGGCTGGCCCGCTGCAGGGCGGCGGCCGCACCGGGCTCAAGCAGGTCCCGCGCGAGCCAGGCATCGATCTGGCGGCGCAGCGCGTCACCCTGGAGCAGTTGCCCGCGGTAGGGCACGACCCAGGGCGCGGGCGCAGCGCGGCCCTGGAGCTGCACGGCCTCCAGCGGCGCGCCGGGTTGCGCCATGGCGCGTGCGAGCGGCTGGTCCTCGCCGCCTCGGGTGAATACAAAGGCGGCATGCGCGGCATCCAGCCCCGCCCGGGCGGCGGTGGGCGTGGCCGTCGGCTGCGCCAGCATGGCGGCGGTGAGGCGGTGCAGATGCTGCGCGTAGCGTTTGCGCCAGTTGCGTTCGGCCTGCAGGGCGGCGGCCGCCGGAGCGTCCAGCACGGCCAGGGCGGCGCCAAAGATGCCCTTGCCCGTGGCGCTGCTGGAGCGCTGGCTGTTGCCGGTGACTGGAAACTGGATGCCGGTGTCGGACGTGGGTGCGGACGCGCTGTAGGGCGTTGAATCTGAAGCGTGGGCCAAGGCGGTCTCCGTGGACTCTTGGGTGGTCCGGGCCTTGTGGAGGGCCTGCCTGCGCCGCTGCGGGGCAGGCAGGCGTGGCGGGTTTCCTGACGGATGAAGCCCCTGTGACATCGCAGGGCTGCTGCGGCGCACCAATAGAAGCCTCACCCTAAAGCGCGCTTTTTACCTTCGACCGGGCAAAACGTCGTGCATAGAATAGAACGACCGTTCGTAATTTTTTCCGGGCGCCCCGCGTTTCCACACGCCGCAACCCGTCCTGTCCACGCTCACCGAGCCCCTCCGACACCATGCGCAAAGGCGAACAAACCAAGGCCGCGATCCTGGAAGCTGCACTGCAGCTGGCCAGCCGCGATGGTCTGGAGGGCTTGACGATCGGCCTGCTGGCCGACCGCATGCAGATGAGCAAGAGCGGGGTGTTCGCGCACTTCGGCTCGCGCGAGGACCTGCAGATCGAAGTGGTGCGTGAATACCACCGCCGCTTCGAGGACGAGGTCTTCATGCCGGCGATCCGCGAGGAAAAGCGCGGTCTGCCCCGCCTGACGCGGCTGTTCGAGAACTGGGTGGTGCGCGTGACGCATGAAATCGACGCCGGCTGCATCTACATCAGCGGCGCGGTGGAGTTCGACGAGCGCACCGGCCCGGTGCGCGACGAGCTCTTCGAGATGATCCGCACCTGGCAGCTGGCCCTGACCAAGGCGGCCACGCAGGCCGTCGAGATGGGGCATCTGGCCGATGACACCGACCCGAAACAACTCGTCTTTGAAATGCATGGCCTGATCCTGGCCCTGCATCACGACGCCCGATTCATGAAGCAGCCTGGCGCCGTGGAACGCGCAAGGCGCGGCTTCGAGCGGCTGATGCGCAGCTGTCGCGCAGCCGAATTCGCCTGACCCCGATCACCAAAGACCATCCTCCGAGGAGCAAGTCGATGACGCAGAAGTACACCCCGCCCTTGCGCGACCAGCAGTTTGTCCTGCACGAGCTGCTCAAGGTGATGGACACCTACCAGCAGATGCCCGTGTTCAAGGACGTCGATGCCGACACCATGAATCAGGTGCTCGAGGAAAGCGGCAAGTTCTGCGCCGAAGTCCTGCTGCCGATCAACCAGAGCGGCGACGCCGAGGGCTGCACCTTCGACCGCGAGGCGCGCACCGTCAAGACGCCCAAGGGCTTCAAGGAAGCCTTCGACAAGTTCCGCGAGGCCGGCTGGCAGGGCCTGGCGCTGGATCCGAAGTACGGCGGCCAGGGCCTGCCCGCGCTGCTGCAGATCGCCTTCTATGAGATGCAGTACTCCACCAACCAGGCCTGGAGCATGTACCCCGGCCTGACGATCGGTGCCTACGAGTGCCTGCACGTGCACGGCACGGAGGCCCAGAAGTCGCTCTACCTGCCCAAGCTGGGTTCGGGCGAGTGGACGGGCACGATGTGCCTGACCGAGCCGCACTGCGGCACCGACCTGGGCATGCTGCGCACCAAGGCCGAACCGCAGGCCGACGGCAGCTACAAGATCACCGGCGCCAAGATCTTCATCTCCTCCGGTGAGCACGACATGGCCGACAACATCGTGCACCTGGTGCTGGCGCGCCTGCCCGATGCACCGGCCGGCACCAAGGGCATCAGCCTGTTCATCGTGCCGAAGTTCCTGGCCAACGCCGACGGCACGCTCGGTGCGCGCAACGCCATCTTCTGCGCCGCGCTCGAGCACAAGATGGGCATCCACGGCAACGCCACCGCGCAGATCGTTATCGACGGCGCGACCGGCTACCTGGTGGGCCAGCCCAACAAGGGCATGCAAGGCATGTTCGTCATGATGAACGCCGCCCGCCTGGGCGTGGGCATGCAGGGCCTGGGCCTGACTGAGGTGGCCTACCAGAACGCCGTGGCCTACGCGAAGGACCGCATCCAGAGCCGCAGCCTGACCGGCCCGAAGGCCACTGACAAACCGGCCGACCCGATCATCGTGCACCCCGATGTGCGCAAGATGCTGCTGACCGCACGCGCCTATGCCGAAGCCGGCCGCGCCTTCGGCTACTGGGTGGCCATGCAGGCCGACCTGCAGTTCCACCACCCCGATGAAGAAGCCCGCAAGGACGCCGGCGACATGATGGCGCTGATGACGCCGATCGTGAAGGCCTTCATGACCGACAACGGCTTCCAGTGCGCCAGCGACTGCCTGCAGGTCTTCGGCGGCCACGGCTACATCAAGGAATGGGGCATGGAGCAGATCGTGCGCGATGCCCGCATCAACATGATCTACGAAGGCACCAACACGATCCAGTCGCTCGACCTGATCGGCCGCAAGGTGCTGATGGACAACGGCGCCAAGCTCAAGAAGTTCGGCAAGATGGTCACCGAGTTCGTCGAAACCTACGGCACCAAGGAGCAGTACGCCGAGTTCGTGAACCCCCTGGCCGACATCGGCGACAAGGTCACCAAGCTGACCATGGAGCTGGGCATGAAGGCCATGGGCAACGCCGATGAAGTGGGCGCCGCCGCCGTGAGCTACCTGCGCGTGGTGGGACACCTCGTGTACGCCTACTTCTGGGCGCGCATGGCGGTGATCGCGCTCGACAAGGTCAACGCCGAGGGCGACAAGGTCGACCCGTTCTACACCGCCAAGCTCGCCGTGGCGCGCTTCTACTTCGCCAAGCTGCTGCCCGAGACCGCGGGCGAGATCCGCAAGGCCCGCGCCGGCAGTGCCACGCTGATGGCCCTGCCCGAAGAACTGTTCTGATCGCGGCGCAAGCCCGCACTTCAAGGGCTGGATGCAGCATCCATGCGGTTCTTCAGGCCAAAGTGCCTGAAGAACCGCACCGGACAAGCGAAAAGCCCTCCCCAATCTGATCCAGGAGAATGAAGTGAGCCACTTCATCGTCAAGAAAGTCGCCGTGCTGGGTGCCGGCGTGATGGGCGCGCAGATCGCTGCGCACTGCGTCAACGCCAAGGTGCCCGTGATCCTGTTCGACCTGCCCGCCAAGGAAGGCAGCAAGAACGGCATCGCCGAAAAGGCCATCGCCAACCTCAAGAAGCTCTCGCCCGCACCGCTGGGCACGCCCGAGCTGGCCGACCTCATCCAGCCCGCCAACTATGAGGAGCACCTCGAGCTGCTCCGTGGCTGCGATGTGGTGATCGAGGCGATCGCCGAGCGCATGGACTGGAAGCATGACCTCTACAAGAAGGTCACACCCTTCATCGGCGAGAACGCGATCTTCGCCACCAACACCTCGGGTCTGTCGATCACCAAGCTGTCCGATGGATTCGAAGGCGAACTGAAGGCGCGCTTCTGCGGCGTGCACTTCTTCAACCCGCCGCGCTACATGCACCTGGTGGAGCTGATCCCCACCGCCACCACGCGCGCCGACATCCTCGACCAGCTCGAAGTCTTCCTCACCAGCACCCTGGGCAAGGGCGTGGTGCGCGCCAAGGACACGCCCAACTTCATCGCCAACCGCGTGGGCATCTTCGGCATCCTCGCCACCTTCGCCGAGGCGCAGAAGTTCGGCCTGTCGGTCGATGTGGTCGATGACCTGACCGGCGAGAAGCTCGGCCGCGCCAAGAGCGCCACCTTCCGCACGGCGGATGTGGTCGGCCTGGACACCATGGGCCATGTCATCAAGACCATGCAGGACAACCTGCCGGCCAGTGCCGACAGCTTTGCCGCCCACTTCGCCACGCCCGAGCCCCTGGCCAGGCTGATCGCCGCAGGTGCCCTGGGCCAGAAGACCGGTGCCGGCTTCTACAAGAAGGTCGGCAAGGAGATCCAGCGGCTGGACTTCGCAACGGGCGAGTACGTCGCCGGTGGCGGCAAGGCCGACGAGACCGTGGCCCGCATCCTGAAGAAGAAGGACCCGGCCGAGCGCCTGAAGCTGCTGCGCGAGAGCGACAACAAGCAGGCGCAGTTCGTGTGGTCCATCCTGCGCGACACCTTCCACTACTGCGCCATCCATCTCGAGTCCATCGCTGACAACGCTCGCGATGTGGACTTCGCGATGCGCTTCGGCTTCGGCAACAAGCTCGGCCCCTTCGAGCTGTGGCAGGCTGCGGGCTGGAAGCAGGTCGCCGAGTGGATCAAGGAAGACATTGCCGCCGGCAAGGCGCTTTCCAGCCAGCCGCTGCCCGCCTGGGTGTTCGAGGTGGACGGCGTGCATACGCCGGCCGGCTCCTGGTCCGTGACGAAGCAGGCCTACGTGCCCGCCAGCGAACTGCCGGTGTACCGCCGCCAGGTGTTCCGCGCCCCCGTGCTCGGTCAGACCACGATCGACCCCAAGACCGCCGGCAACACGGTGTTCGAGAACGAGGAAGCCCGCCTCTGGACCCTGGCCGAAGACGGCCTGGCCGATGTGCTGATCCTGTCGCTGCGCGGCAAGATGAACACCCTCGGCCCGGGCGCCACCGAAGCCATCTTCAAGGGTGTGGCCCTGGCTGAAGCGTCCTACAAGGGCATCGTGGTGTGGAGCCCGACCTCGCTGGACGGTGGTGCCTTCTCGGCTGGCGCCAATCTGGAGGCCATGCTGCCCACCTTCATGAAGGGCGGCGCAAAGGCCATCGAACCCGAAGAGAAGAAGCTGCAGGACGCCATGCTGGCCATGCGCTACGCCAACGTGCCCACCGTGGCCGCGCTCAGCGGCCTGGCCCTGGGTGGCGGCTGCGAGCTGGCCGTGTACTGCAACCGCCGTGTGGCCAATCTCGAGACCTACATCGGTCTGGTGGAAGTCGGCGTGGGCCTGATCCCGGGTGCGGGCGGCCTGACCTATGGCGCCCGCCGCGCTGCCGAGGAGTGGAGCGCCGCACCGGCCGCCACGCCAGTGCCGCTGCTGCCCTTCGTGAGCAAGTACTTCCTGAATGCCGGCATGGCCAACGTGGCCAAGAGCGCGCTGGAAGCCCGCAGCATGGGTTACCTGCTGGACAGCGACAAGATCGTCTTCAACCCCTACGAACTGCTGTACGTGGCGGTGCGCGAGGCCAAGGCCATGCACGATGCCGGCTATCGCCCGCCGATGAAGCAGCTCTTCCCGGTGGCCGGCCGCACCGGGGTGGCCACGATCATGGCGCAGCTCACCAACATGCGTGACGGCGGCTTCATTTCGGCGCACGACTTCCACCTCGGCAAGACCATTGCCGAAGTGATGTGCGGCGGCGACGTGGAAGCCGGTTCGATGGTCAGCGAGGAATACCTCATGACCCTGGAGCGCAAGGCCTTCTGCGGTCTGCTGACCCACCCCAAGACCCAGGAACGCATCATGGGCATGCTGCAAACCGGCAAGCCCGTCCGCAACTAAGGCGCGAAGGAGAATCTCATGAGCAAGCAAGTTCAAGACGCCTACATCGTCGCCGCCACCCGTACCCCCATCGGCAAGGCGCCCAAGGGCAGCTTCAGGAATCTGCGTCCGGACGACCTGCTGGTCGCTGCGCTGCGCGGCGCCCTGGGCCAGGTCCCCAGCCTCGATCCCAAGGTGATCGAGGACGCGATCGTCGGCTGTGCCATTCCCGAAGGCGAGCAGGGCCTGAACGTGGCACGCATCGGCGTGCTGCTGGCCGGCCTGCCCAACACCGTGGGCGGCGTGACCGTCAACCGCTTCTGCGCCAGCGGCATCACCGCCCTGGCCATGGCGGCCGACCGCATCCGCGTCGGTGAGGCCGACGCGATGATCGCCGCCGGCTGCGAAAGCATGAGCATGGTGCCGATGATGGGCAACAAGCCCAGCATGAACATGCACATCTTCGAGAAGGACGAGAACGTCGGCATCGCCTACGGCAT
>DASSQC010000202.1:0-9250 GCA_035702705.1 Burkholderiaceae bacterium
CCGGCCTCCCGGCTCGACCCTCTGCGCCCGGTGCGGCGAGCGGCCTTTCGGTGCGGGTCTGCCGCAGACCTCACCCGTCCTCACGCCCGGGGCGCGGATCGTGCAGAGCCGGCGCAGCGTCTGCCGTGCCGATGATTCGGCGTGACATGCACGCGCAAAAGAATCACCCCAAAAAGCCCCAAGACCCGCGCCAGACAAGCGGAAAGCGGGGTATGACGATTTTCAAATGAGCCTTGAAAAGCGAATGCTCTTGAGCACGTTTATCAAGCATTTGTTGAAAATCATGCCGTCCAAGCCAGCGCGCCGGCATGTGTGTGCCCCGGCATGACATGCACTGCTCGTAATCTGCCCAAAAAACAGCCCGAAATCCTGTCAAGAACCGCACCAGACAAGCGAGAGCGTCGCTAAGCGCATTTTCAAATGACACTTGAAAATCGGCCTGTTTCAGCGCCTTGGGTAGACCTTCATTTGAAAATCAGCACCATCGCGCCCGCCAGGCGGCGGTGGCCTGCAGCAGCACGTCGCCTGCGCTCGCCCCTGTCAGTTCGCCCAGGCCCAGGTGTTGTGCCGCACGCCGCAGCGTGGCGGCGGCGTCCTGCGTGTCCACCGCTGCGGCACCCGTCTGCTTGCTGAGCTTCTGGCCGTCCGCAGCCAGCACCACCGGTACATGCAGGTAGCGCGGCACCGGCAGCTCCAGCTGCTGCGCCAGCCAGATCTGCCGCGGCGTGACGGCCAGCAGATCGGCGCCGCGCACCACATCGGTCACGCCGGCCTCCGCGTCATCCACCACGCAGGCCAGGTGATAGCTGTAGGGGCCGTCGGCGCGCTTGAGCACGAAGTCGCCGCAGGTCTGCGCCAGGTGTTCGATCTGCGCTCCGGCCGCGCGGTCGGTGAACTGCACCACCGCCTCGCCCACCCGCGCCCGCCAGGCGCGTGGCTCGCGGCCCGCTGTGCCCGCGCGGCAGATGCCGGGGTAGACCAGCTCGCCGCTTGCGCCGCTGCGCGCTCCGGCCTCGGCCAGGGTCTTGCGGCTGCAGGCGCAGCCGAAGGTGCAGCCGGCGGCCTCCAGCCGGGCAAAGGCCCGGGCATAGTCGGCCGTCCGTGGCTGCTGATAGCTCACCTTGCCGTCCGGTCGCAGGTGCAGGGCATCGAGCTGCGCGAGGATGGTGCGGCTGTGCGCCGGGTTGCAGCGCTGGGTATCGAGATCGTCGATGCGCAGCAGCCAGCGGCCGCCGTGCGCGCGGGCGTCCAGCCAGCTGGCCAGCGCCGCCACGATCGAACCCGCATGCAGCGGGCCGGTGGGCGAGGGCGCAAAGCGGCCGACGTAGCCCATGGGTGACCGGCCTCAGACAGCCGGCGTCTTGGGGGCGCGCGCGCCGAAGATCGCCGAACCCACGCGTACGAGGGTCGCGCCTTCGGCCACCGCGTCCTCCAGGTCGTCGCTCATGCCCATCGACAGGGTGTCGACCGCCAGACCGGCGGCGTTCAGATCGGCCAGCAGCATGCGCAGGCGGGCGAAGGGCGCGCGGCGCTGGTCCGCAGGGCGCGCCGGGTCGGGAATGCACATCAGCCCGCGCAGCTGCACGCGGGGCAGGGCGGCCACGGCCTGCGCCAGCGCCGGCACCTCGTCGGGCGCGCAGCCGCTCTTGGTGGCTTCGCCGTCCACATTCACCTGGATCAGCAGCTGCAGGGGCGCCCGGTCCGCAGGACGCTGCTCGGACAGGCGCTGGGCGATCTTCAGGCGGTCGACGCTGTGCACCCAGTCGAAGTGCTCGGCCACGAGGCGGGTCTTGTTGCTCTGCAGCGGGCCGATGAAGTGCCAGTCCAGCGCCGGCAGGCCGAGCGCCGCGCACTGGGCGATCTTCTCCACGCCTTCCTGCACGTAGTTCTCGCCGAAGGCGCGTTGCCCGGCGGCCACAGCCTGCGCGACCGCCGCTGCGGGAAAGGTCTTGCTCACCGCCAGCAGGCGCACATCGCCCGGGGCGCGGCCGGCCCGTGTTGCGGCGCTTTCAATGCGTTGGCCTACTGCAAACAGGCGCTGTTGCAAGTCTTTAGAAGTCAAGCAGATAATCCAGATGCTTAAAGTGCTTTGTGAGCTTCATCCTCGCTCACCTGGCCACATGTCCCATGCGGTGCAAAGCCCGATGTTCACCAAGCGGGCGGCAATCGCGCTTAATCTGCGGTGAAGCTTGCGCGGCAACGGCTGCCGCAGCACCTCACTGCCAAGAGGCTGGTCGCAACGCCTGACCGAGGGATCAGGCAGGTGCTGCAACCCAGCGGAGAATTGTATGGATATCACCGAACTGCTGGCCTTCTCGGTCAAGAACAAGGCTTCCGACCTGCACCTGTCGGCCGGCCTGCCGCCCATGATCCGCGTGCACGGCGACGTGCGGCGCATCAACCTGCCGGCGCTCACGCACGAGGACGTGCATCGCATGATCTATGACATCATGAACGATGCCCAGCGCAAGCAGTACGAGGAGATCTTCGAGTGCGACTTCTCGTTCTCGATCCCGGGCCTGGCGCGCTTTCGCGTCAATGCCTTCGTGCAGAACCGCGGCGCGGGTGCGGTGTTCCGGACCATTCCGTCCAAGGTGCTCACGCTGCAGGACCTGAATGCGCCGCGCATCTTCCAGGACATGTCCATGCAGCCGCGCGGCATCGTGCTGGTGACCGGCCCCACGGGTTCGGGCAAGTCGACCACCCTGGCCGCGATGGTCAACCACATCAACGACAACATCTTCGGCCACATCCTCACCGTCGAAGACCCGATCGAGTTCGTGCACGAAAGCAAGAAGTGCCTGATCAACCAGCGCGAAGTCGGACCGCACACCCTGTCGTTCAACAACTCGCTGCGCTCGGCACTGCGCGAAGACCCGGATGTGATTCTGGTGGGTGAGCTGCGCGACCTCGAAACCATCCGCCTGGCGCTCACCGCCGCGGAAACCGGCCACCTCGTGTTCGGCACGCTGCACACGTCCTCGGCCGCCAAGACCATCGACCGCATCATCGACGTCTTTCCTGCCGCGGAAAAGGACATGGTCCGCGCCATGCTCTCCGAGTCCTTGCGCGCAGTGATCTCGCAGAGCCTGCTCAAGACCAAGGACGGCTCGGGCCGCGTGGCCGCGCACGAGATCATGATCGGCACGCCGGCCATCCGCAACCTGATCCGTGAGGCCAAGGTTGCCCAGATGTACTCGATGATCCAGGCCGGCCAGCAGTTCGGCATGCAGACCCTGGACCAATGTCTTCTCGATCTCGTGCGCCGCAATGTGGTGAGCACCGAAGAGGCGCGCGTCTACGCCCAGAACAAGGAAAACTTCGGCTGAAGCCGCAAGGCTTGCCGTCTCCCGCTCAGGCGCAATTCTGCGCCTGAGCCATCCACCCCCTTCGCAGTACTGGACCGCACATGGAACGCGATCAGGCCACCAAGTTCATGCACGACCTGCTGAAGCTCATGCTTCAGAAGCGCGGCTCGGACCTCTTCATCACTGCCGCTTTTCCGCCGGCCTTCAAGATCGACGGCCGCGTGGTGCCGGTGTCCAACCAGGCGCTCACCCACGTGCACACCGCCGAACTGGCGCGCGCGATCATGAACGACAAGCAGGCCGCCGAGTTCGAGAACAAGATGGAGTGCAACTTCGCCATCAATCCCTCGGGCATCGGCCGCTTCCGCTGCAATGCCTTCGTGCAGCAGGGCATGGTCGGCATGGTGCTGCGGACCATCCCGGCAAGCATTCCCACCGTGGAAGGCATGGGCCTGCCGCCGCAGCTCAAGGACATCGTGATGGCCAAGCGCGGCATCGTGCTGCTGGTAGGCGCCACGGGATCGGGCAAGTCGACTTCGATGGCCGCCATGCTGCGCCACCGCAACGAGACCACGCACGGCCACATCATCACGATCGAGGACCCGATCGAGTTCGTGCACCCGCACGCCAACTGCATCATCTCGCAGCGTGAGGTGGGCGTGGACACGGAGTCCTGGGAAGCCGCGCTGAAGAACGCGCTGCGTCAGGCGCCCGATGTGGTGCAGATCGGTGAAATCCGCGACAAGGACACGATGGAGAACGCCATCGTCTTCGCGGAAACCGGCCACCTGTGCCTCGCGACCCTGCACGCCAACAACTCCAACCAGGCGATCGACCGGATCATCAACTTCTTCCCGGAGGAAAAGCGCCAGCAGCTGCTCATGGACTTGTCGCTCAACCTGCGCGCCATGATCTCGCAGCGTCTGATCCCGCTGAAGGACTCCAAGGGCCGTGCCGCCGCCTGCGAGATCCTGATCAACTCGCCGCTCATCTCCGACATGATCTTCAAGGGCGAGGTCGGCGAGATCAAGGACGTGATGAAGCGCTCGCGCGAGCTCGGCATGCAGACCTTCGACCAGCACCTCTTCGATCTCTTCGAGGACGGCAAGATCAGCTACGAAGATGCTCTGCGCAACGCTGACTCGGTCAACGACCTGCGCCTGCGCATCAAGCTCGAATCGAAGCTTGCTCAGCGCGATCCCTCGCTCGGCGTGGGCCATCTGTCCATCGTCTGAGCTCGGGAGCGCCCTGCGTGAGCACTGCATACGATTTTTCCGCCAAGCTGCTCGACGGCAGCCCGGCAGACCTTGCCCAGTACCGCGGCAAGGTGCTGCTGATCGTCAACACAGCCAGCAAGTGCGGCTTCACCCCGCAATACAAGGGCTTGCAGGCCCTGCACGAGGCGTATGCGGAGCGCGGACTGGTCGTGCTGGGTTTCCCCTGCGACCAGTTCGGCCATCAGGAGCCGGGCGGCGCCGAGGAGATTGCGACGTTCTGCGAGCGCAACTACGGCGTGAGCTTTCCGATGTTCGAGAAGATCGAGGTCAACGGTGCCAATGCGCATCCGCTATTCAGCTTTCTGAAGAAGTCCGCGCCCGGCCTGCTTGGCAGCGAGGGCATCAAGTGGAACTTCACCAAGTTTCTGGTCGATCGCGAAGGGCGGGTCAAGGAGCGCTACGCGCCGACCACGGAGCCCGCAGCAATCGCCAAGGACATTGAAGCCCTGCTCTGATTCTCTGGCCGGGCGAGAGCCGCCTCGTGTGCTGTGATTTGTGCGCTGCGTCGAAATGCGATATAGTCTTGGTCTCGACGCGAGGTGGAGCAGTCTGGTAGCTCGTTGGGCTCATAACCCAAAGGTCGTAGGTTCAAATCCTGCCCTCGCAACCATATATGGATTGGTGCACGACAGTTCGTGCGTCGATCAAGAGGGCCCGCGATCAGCGGGCCTTTTGCCATGTCGCCCCGCTCTGCATTGCGCGGTTTCGCGCCGGAGGGGCACAGGGTTCTGCAGATCGAAGCGTTTTGCCCGCGAGTGCGTCGCGCCGCCGGCACAAGACGGCCGGGCCATGCCTGATGGTCTGACCCGCCATTCCGGAATGACTCAACAACCTGCTCCCTGGTGCGCCGATGCGGCGCGCCACACGTCATGACGACATTGCACGCAAAGACCGTCATCGAGACGGCGCTGCTCGTGGCTCAGCAACCCATGCCCATCTCCGAGCTGCGCAAGCTGTTCGATGATGAAATCGGCGCCGATACGGTCCGCTTCGTGCTCGAGGAACTGCGCCAGGAGTGGTCGGGTCGTGGAGTCGAACTGATCGGTCTGGCCAGCGGCTGGCGCTTCCAGACCCGCCCGGAGATGCGCGAGTATCTCGACCGACTCAATCCAGAGCGAGCACCGCGCTATTCGCGTGCCGTGCTCGAAACGCTGGCCATCATTGCCTACCGCCAGCCGGTCACTCGTGGCGACATCGAGGAGATCCGCGGAGTCACCGTTGCGGCCACCGTGGTCAAGACCCTGGAGGACCGGGGCTGGATCGAAACCATCGGCCACCGCGACACCCCGGGGCGTCCGGCGCTGTTCGGTACGACGAAGCTGTTCCTCGACGATCTCGGTCTTGCGTCTCTGAGCGAACTGCCTTCTCTGGGCGACGATGGCTCGGTGCCGGCGCTGCCGATTCCCGGCCAGCAAATGATCGACTTTGATGCGCCGAATGTCGGTGTGGCCGAGGGCCAAGGCGAAGCGGCATCCGCTGCCGCAGATGATTCTCGTTCGACCGACGCTGTCTCAGCGACAGAGGCAGGTGTCGACGCCGAGCTGGCCGAGGCCTCACCCGGGCTCGCGACTCCAGCACCCTTGGCGCCGACCGACGACACGACCGCTGCTGTGGCAGCGCCTGAAACCCAAGAAACCGGCGCAGTGGCACGGGTTGCCGCTGCCGACCCCGCGGCAGCCACGCCGCCCGAGGAAGACCGCGCATGAGCGACAACGATCCCCAGATCAAGGCATCCACGCCGCCCGCAGAGGGTGCGGCAACCGAATCCGGCGCGGCCGGAACCGGCGAGGGCGGTGGAGCGCGACGCCGTCATCGCAATCGTCGAGGTGGCAAGCGCGGGCGTGGTGAGCGCCTCGGGCAGCCGCGCGTGGAGGGCGCCACGCCTGCCATGTCAGATGAAGGCGATCCCCCGCCTGCGGCCGCTGGCCGTGCCTTTGACGCCATCGTCAACAAGGGCGCGCTCAATCCTGAGGATGCACCCAAGCTGCACAAGGTGCTGGCCGATGCCGGCATCGGTTCGCGCCGCGAGATGGAAGAACTCATCCTCGCCGGTCGCATCTCGGTCAATGGTGAGCCCGCCCATATCGGCCAGCGCGTGCTGCCGTCTGACACGATCCGTATCAACGGCAAGCAGATCATGCGCAAGGACCTCACGCGTCCGCCCCGCATCGTGCTGTATCACAAGCCCGCCGGCGAAATTGTTTCGCACGATGATCCCAACAAGCGTCCCCGGGTGTTTGATGTGCTGCCCAGGGTGAAGACCGGCAAATGGATGTCCGTGGGGCGTCTCGACTTCAACACCGAAGGCCTGTTGGTGTTCACCAATTCCGGCGAGATCGTGAACCGCCTGGCGCACCCGCGATTCGGCCTGGAACGGGAGTACGCCGTGCGCTTCCTGGGCGAGATGTCCGAGGAGCAGCGCCAGCAGCTGCTCGATGGCGTGCAGCTCGACGACGGCCCAGCCAAGTTCGCGAGCATCGAAAACGCCGGTGGCGAAGGCGCCAACCAATGGGCGCGCGTGGTGATCAGCGAAGGTCGCAACCGCGAAGTCCGCAGAATGTTTGACGCGGTCAATCTGCCCGTCAGCCGCCTGATTCGAATCCGCTTCGGCGGCTTCGTGCTGCCGCCACGCCTCAAGCGCGGGCAATGGATGGAGCTCGATCCCGATACCTGTCGTGCGCTGCAGTCCGAGCTTGGTCTCGGACCCAAGCCCAAGGCGGAGCCTGACGAAGAAGATGGCAACCGCATGGATTACCAGCCCCCCAAGCCGCGCGGTCGCCGTGAGAAGTTTCTGGCGACGCACAACGAGGCGGGCCACGTCATGCTGACCAGCCATGCCCTCAACATCAACCCGGACGCCTGGATGAGCGGCATGGGGCAGGTGCCCGGGGCCCCCGCTGGGCGGGCGCGGGCCGGCGGCGGCAAGGCCGCGCCCGGCGGAAAGCCCGGTCGGCCAGGCAAGAAAGCGGGGGGAGCCCGCCCACAGGGTAATGGCACACCTCGGCGCGGGCCTCAGGGCGGCAAGAAGAGCGCCGCCTCAGGGGCCGAGGGTGGAGTGTCGCCATCCCCGGCGAAGGCACGTAACCGCCGCCGCAGCGGCCGTCGCGGGGGCAAGGGCGGTGCCGGCGGCACGGGCGGACCGCCTTCGGATGCATGAGGGCGCCCATGCAAGAGTCGCTGCGGCGCATCAATTTGCAGTGACTCTTTGAGCTTCCGGGCAGAATTCCTTATAATTCAAAGGATTAGCTACTGCTGATGGCTCGGCTGGCGTTTCAGGAGTGTTTTTGCCTGGGGTGCCGGTACAGAAGCCGCCTGAAATTGGGCCTTCCGGCCCTTTTTTTTTTCCGGCGCGCTTTTGCGATGTCAAAGCGGTACCGAGTGGATGCCGATGGCCGACCTGAACCAACTTGTTGAATCGACGATTGCACCGATGGGCTACGAGCTCGTGGATGCCGAGCGCGCGGGCCGTGGCCTGCTGCGTATCACGATCGATCGTGCAGACCAAAGTGGTGAACGGATCAGGATCGAGGACTGCGAGCGCGTCAGTCGTCAGCTCACCAATGTGTTCATGGTCGAGGGCGTGGATTACGCGCGACTCGAGGTCGGTTCTGCGGGCGTCGATCGCCCGCTCAAGAAGCTCGCGGACTTCCGGCGCTTCGCCGGCGAGAACGCGATCGTGAAGCTGCGTGTGCCCCTGGCGGGCCGCAAGAATTTTGAAGGTGTGCTGCAGACCCCCGAGGGAGAAGGCCCGGATGCGAAGCTCGCTCTGGTCTTCAGGGGCAAGGATGGCACCGAACAGGTTTTGGATTTTGTTCTGTCGGACATTGAGCGTGCGAACCTCAACCCGGCGCTCGATTTTGGGAAGGGCAAGAAATGAATCGTGAAGTGCTGATGCTCGTGGACGCACTGGCGCGCGAGAAGAATGTCAGCAAGGAAGTGGTCTTCGGTGCCCTGGAGACCGCCCTGGCTTCGGCGACCAAGAAGCGCTTTACCGATCCCGAGGTGGATGTGCGTGTCTCGATCGACCGGGATTCCGGCGAATTCGACGCCTTCCGTCGCTGGCAGGTCGTGGCCGATGACGCCGTCGAGAATCCCTCGGCGCAGATGGCCCTGTCCGAAGCACGCGCGCAGCTGCCTGAAATCGACCTCGACGACCACGTCGAGGAACAGCTCGACGACGTGGAGTTCGGTCGTATCGGTGCCCAGGCGGCCAAGCAGGTGATCCTGCAGCGCATCCGCGATGCCGAGAAGGAGCAGATCCTCAACGACTTTCTCGAGCGCGGCGAGAAGATCGTCACCGGCATGGTCAAGCGCATGGACCGTGGCGATGCCATCGTTGAAATCGGCAAGGTCGAGGCCCGTCTGCGTCGCGATCAGACGATCCCCAAGGAAAACCTGCGCATCGGTGACCGCGTCCGTGCCTACATCAGCAAGGTCGACCGTACTGCACGGGGCCAGCAGGTGGAGCTCTCCCGTACCGCGCCCGAGTTCATCATCGAGCTGTTCCGCCTCGAGGTGCCCGAAATGGAGCAGGGCCTGCTGCAGATCAAGTCTGCCGCCCGTGATCCCGGTGTACGCGCCAAGATCGCCGTGACCACGAGCGACCGCCGCATCGACCCGATCGGTACCTGCGTGGGCGTGCGTGGCTCGCGCGTGCAGGCGGTG
>DASSQC010000203.1:0-5833 GCA_035702705.1 Burkholderiaceae bacterium
TGGCCGTGGCCCTGCTGCTTGCCTACGCCAGGCGGGTGGCCGGCTCGCGCCTGCTCAACACCACCGCCGGGCTGCTGAGCTTCGGCTATGCCGTGCCCGGCGCGGTGATCGCCCTGGCCGTGCTCTGGCCGCTGGGCACGGCCGACCGCATGCTGGCCGAAGGCATGGGTTGGACCGGGCTGATCTTCATCGGCACCCTGGGCGGCGTGCTGTACGCCTACGTGCTGCGCTTCTTCGCGGTGGCCTACGGCGGCATCGATACCGGCCTGGCACGCATCACGCCCAATCTGGATATGGCCGCGCGCACCCTGGGCGCCAGCCGCTGGCGCCTGCTGGTGGATGTGCACCTGCCCATGCTGCGCCGGCCGCTGGCCGTGGCCTGGCTGCTGGTGCTCATCGACGTGATGAAGGAGCTGCCGGCCACGCTGATGCTGCGCCCCTTCAACTTCGACACCCTCGCCGTCATTGCCCAGAACCTGGCCAAGGACGAACGCCTGGCCGAAGCCGCGCTGCCTTCGCTGGCCATCGTCGCGCTCGGCCTGATCCCGCTGGTATTGTTGTCTCGCGTCATGCAGCGCGACGCCTGAGCCAAGGCGGGGTTATTGCGGGGCAAGGGGGCAGCCCCGAGCCGACCGCCTTGCACGGTGCAGTCAGACACACGGCCCGCAAGCGCTGCGGGCTGCAGCGAGGGAGCATCCATGAGTGAACTGCTGGACAACCGCGTCGCCATCGTCACCGGCGGGGCGCGCGGCGTCGGGTTTTCAATCGCGCAAACGCTCTCCATGCACGGCGCGCACGTGCTGATCGTGGACAACGGCTGCGCCCTCGACGGCAGCCCGGAGGACCCCACCGCCTGCGAAGCCGCAGCAGACCGCTGCAAGGGCGAGGCCATTGCCCGCTCCGTGCTCGAGCCCGGCGTGGCGCAGGAGGCCGTGGATCGGGCCGTGCAGCGATTCGGCGCCATCGACATCGTCATCAACGCGGCCAGCGTGGTGCGCAACCATGCACTGGGTGAGGGCAGTGCAGACGACTTTGATGCCGTGCTGGCCAACGGCCTGACCGCCACACAGCGCATGCTGCATGCCGCCGTGCCCGTGATGAAGCGCCAGCGCGAGGCCGGCCGCGTGCCCGGCGCCGTGCTCAATCTGGTGTCGAGTGCCGGCATCTACGGCCGGCGCAACGCACTTGCGCAGAGCACCTGCGCGGCCGCCGTCATGGGCCTGACGCGCGCCGCGGCGCTGGACCTGCGCGCCTCGCGCATCACCTGCAATGCCCTGGTGCCTTTCGTGGGCTCGCGCAGCGATCTGGCCTTTGAACCCGCCAATGACAGCGAGCGCCGCTACAAGACCCAGGCCAGCCGCATCAACCCCAGCTTTGCCGCCAACCTGGCGGCATGGCTCGTGAGCAGCGAGGCGGCCAGCGTGACCGGTCAGCTCTTTGCCGTGCGTGCCCGTGAGATCTTCCTGTTCACCCAGCCGCGCCCGGTGGAGCGCGTGTTCGGCGGCGCCGGCATCCTGGACGCCGACGAGATGAGCGATCTCGTGCTCAACAAGCTGGCCGCCTTCTTCACGCCGCTGGAGACCGACCGCGACGTATTCAATACCGAGCCCATCCTTTGAGCTGACGTACGCACAACGACAACGAGGAGACGCCCATGAGCGCCTATGTGTTTGAGCCCCATCCGGTGCCTGCCGTGCCCGTCGAGGGCGGCGGCCTGTTCCCGGTCAACCGCATCTACTGCGTGGGCCGCAACTACGCCGAGCATGCCATCGAGATGGGCCACAGCGGCCGCGAGGCGCCGTTCTTCTTCTGCAAGCCGGCCGACGCCATCGTGGTGGCCGACCCCGAGGCCAAACTGCCCTACGCCCTGGCCACCAGCAACCTGCACTACGAGTGCGAGCTGGTCGTGGCCATCGGCCATGGCGGCGCGCACATCAAGCCGGAGCATGCGCTCTCGCACATCTTCGGCTATGCAGTGGGCCTGGACATGACGCGCCGTGACCTTCAGGGCGAGGCCAAGAAGCAGGGCCGCCCCTGGGACACCGGCAAGGCCTTCGACCATTCCGCACCCATCGGCCGCATCCACCGGGGCAGCGAGTTGATGACATCCGGTGCCATCGAACTGGCCGTCAATGGAAGTACCAAGCAGAGCAGTGACGTCAGCAAGATGATCTGGAACGTGGCCGAGATCATTGCGCACTTGTCGGAGCTCTTCGTGCTCAAGCAGGGCGACCTCATCTTCACGGGCACGCCTGAGGGCGTCGGCCCCGTGGTCAAGGGCGATGTCATGACCGCCCGGGTGCAGGGCCTGTCGCCCATCACCGTGCACATCACCTGATTCGACCTGACTGCCCATGAAGCTCTACAACTACTTCCGCTCCAGCGCGTCGTTTCGTGTACGGATCGCCCTGAACCTCAAGGGCCTGGCCTACGACTATGTGCCCGTGCATCTGGTGAAGGAGGGCGGCGAGCAGTTCAAGCCCGAATACCTGGCTCGCAACCCGCACGGGCTCATCCCGCTGCTTGAAGACGGCCCGGCCAGCATCACGCAGTCTCTGGCCATCATCGAATACCTGGAAGAAACGCACCCCGAGCCCGCGCTCCTGCCCAAGGCGCCGGCCGACCGCGCCTACGTGCGCGGCGTGGCGTTATCAATCGCCTGCGAGATCCATCCGCTGAACAACCTGCGCGTGCTGCGCGAGGTCAAGCGTCTGGGCGGCGAAGATGCCAAGAATGACTGGTACCGCCACTGGTGCAAAAACGGCCTGGAACTGCTCGAAAAGCAGTTGGCCAGCGACCCCCGCGTGGGCCGCTGCGTGTTTGGCGACACGCCAACCCTGGCCGATATCTGCCTCGTGCCGCAGTGGTTCAACGCCCAGCGCTTCGAGACCGATCTCTCCAGCTGCCCGACATTGGCGCGGATCGTGGCGCACTGCACGGGCCTGAAGGCCTTTGCAGAGGCGGCGCCGGCAGCGCAGCCGGATGCCGAATAAGCCAGCGCGTTTCCGGAACCGGTATCAGCGCTTCTGATACTGCTGCGCCCCGAACAGCGCCTGCTTGGCCTTGTCGTCCATGAGCGGCTTGCGGCGATCGGCGAGCACCTGCACGCCACGCTGCACGGCCGGGCGGGCGTCGATGGCGTCAAACCAGCGCTTGGCATTCGGGAAGTCGGCCCAGTCGATGCCCTGATTCGCGGCTGAGCGGCACCACGGGAAGATGGCCATGTCGGCAATCGTGTACTGCTTGCCGGCGACGAACTCGTGTTTGCCGAGCTGCTTGTCCAGCACGCCGTACAGGCGCTTGGCTTCGTTGGTGTAGCGGTCGTAGGCGTATTGGATGCGCTCGGGTGCGTAGATGCGGAAGTGATGCGCCTGGCCGAGCATCGGGCCGAAGCCTCCGACCTGCCACATCAGCCATTCCATGACCTTGTATTTGCCCGCGGTGTCCTTGGGCAGAAATTGGCCGGTCTTGCCCGCCAGATAAAGCAGGATGGCGCCGCTCTCGAACAGGCTGATCGGTTTGCCGTCCGGCCCGTCGGGGTCGACGATGGCCGGAATCTTGTTGTTCGGGCTGATCTTCAGGAAGGCTGGCGCAAACTGCTCGCCTGCGCCAATGTCCACACCGTGCACCTCATAGGGCAGGGCGCACTCTTCCAGCATGATGTGGACCTTGTGGCCGTTGGGTGTGGGCCAGCTGTAGCACTGAATGGTCATGGTGAGTCCTCCTGTTCGGTCAACGGTTCGGTGCGCGGGCTCAGCTGCCGCGCGTGATCGGTACCGCGCGCAGGTCTTCGGGCAGCTTCAGGTGGCGCGCAATCTCCCACTTGGCGATGGCGTTGCGGTGCACCTCGTCCGGGCCGTCGGCCAGGCGCAGGGTGCGGCTGCTGGCGTACAGGTAGGCCAGCGGGTAGTCATCCGACACGCCGCCGCCGCCAAAGGCCTGGATCGCCATGTCCACCACCTTGCAGGCCACATTCGGTGCCACGACCTTGATCATTGCAATCTCGGTCTTGGCCACCTTGTTGCCCACCGTGTCCATCATCCAGGCCGCCTTGAGGGTCAGCAGGCGGGCCTGGTCGATCATGCAGCGTGCCTCGGCGATGCGCTCGTGCCAGATGCTCTGGTTGGCAATGGGCTTGCCGAAGGCGATGCGGCTGGAGAGGCGCTGACACATCAGTTCCAGGGCCCGCTCGGCCACGCCGATCAGGCGCATGCAGTGGTGGATGCGCCCCGGCCCCAGGCGGCCCTGGGCGATCTCGAAGCCGCGACCTTCACCGAGCAGGATGTTTTCCACCGGGACCCGCACGTTCTTGAACAGAATCTCGCAGTGGCCGTGCGGTGCATCGTCATAGCCGAACACGTTCAGCGGCCGCTTGACCGTGATGCCCGGCGTGTCTGCGGGCACCACGATCATGCTCTGCTGCTCGTGCTTGCCGGCATCCGGGTTGGTCTTGCCCATGAAGATGTAGACCTTGCAGCGCGGATCGCCCGCGCCGCTGATCCACCACTTGTGGCCGTTGATGACGTAATGGTCACCATCGCGTTCGATGCGGCTTTCGATGTTCGTGGCGTCGCTGGAGGCCACGGCCGGCTCGGTCATGGCAAAGGCGCTGCGGAAGTCGCCATTGAGCAGGGGGTCGAGCCACTGGCGCTTGAGATGCTCGGCGGCGTAGCGCTCCAGGGTCTCCATGTTGCCGGTGTCCGGCGCGCTGCAGTTGAAGACCTCGGGTGCCCAGGTCACGCGGCCCATGATCTCGCATAGCGGCGCGTAGTCCAGATTGGACAGGCCCTCGGGCACCCGCTCGCTCTTGGGCAGGAACAGGTTCCACAGGCCGGCGGCCCGGGCACGGGGCTTGAGTTCTTCAATCAGTTTTGTCGGTACCCAGGCATTGCCGGCGGCACGGTTGGCCTCGACCTCCTCGTGGAAGCGCTTCTCGTTGGGGTAGATGTGCTCGTCCATGAACGCGAGCAGTTTTTCGCGCAGGGCCTGGCAGCGCGGGGAGTAGTCGAATTGCATTGCGCCTGTCTCCGGGATCGGGTCTTCTTGAGCGGCAGAGCGTAGCGGGATTCACCACAGAAGCGAACGATCGTTCGTGATAACTTGCCCGGTCAGTCGAGCGAACCACGGCTTGCACAAGATCGAGGAGACAGAGCATGCGCGCAGTCATCTGCACTCAATGGGGCGGCCCGGAGCTGCTGGAAATCAAGGACGTGCCGGACCCGTTGGCGGGTGCGGGCGAGGTGCTCATCGACATCCGGGCCGCCGGAGTGAATTTCCCCGACGTGCTCATCATCCAGAAGAAGTACCAGATGCAGCCGCCGCTGCCCTTCACGCCGGGTGCGGAGATTGCAGGCGTGGTTCGCGCCGTGGGCGAGGGCGTGAGCCATGTGAAGCCGGGCGACTCGGTCATTGCCTTCGCCGGGCTGGGCGGCTTTGCCCAGGCCGTGAGCGTGAAGGCAGAACTGGTCGTGCCCATGCCGCCCGGCGTGTCCTTCGAGCTGGCCGCTGCGTTCAGCCTGGCCTATGGCACCAGCTGGCACGCCGTCCGCGACCGCGCGGCGCTCAAGCCCGGCGAAACCATGCTCGTGCTCGGCGCTGCGGGTGGCGTGGGCCTGGCGGCCGTGGAGATCGGCAAGGCCATTGGCGCGCGCGTGATCGCCTGCGCGAGCAGCGACGAGAAGCTGGCCGTGTGCCGCCAGCATGGCGCAGACGAGACCATCAATTACGACAGCGAAGACCTGCGCGAACGCATCAAGGCCCTCACAGGCGGCAAGGGCCCGGACGTGATCTATGACGCCGTGGGCGGCAAGTACGCCGAGCCCGCATTCCGCTC
>DASSQC010000204.1:0-2807 GCA_035702705.1 Burkholderiaceae bacterium
CGTCTATGGCGTGCCGGAATCACGCGCCACGCCGCTGATGGAGGCCGTGGAGGCAGAGTTCGCGGGCATCAAGGTGTTCTCGCTGCCGAGCGTGGGTAGCGACAAGCGGGCCCGCCACATCGAGCTGGGCGTGAAGGGGCCGGTGGATGCGCTGCCCGCGGCCTACGCCCGCCTGCTCGAAGGCACACAGGCGATCTGCGCCAGTCTCGGTGGCGAGATCGATGAAAGCGCCCGACGGACCTGAGCGTCGGAACGACTGTCCGCGCGCCGCGCATAAAAAAAGCCTCACTGGGTTGCAGTGAGGCGGCAATCGCACCAAGGGTGCGGAGGAGACATCTTGCGGTGGGTGCCCGAAGCAGGGCACCGCACGGAGATCTTGCCGGTGCGCGCCCGATGAGCCGGCGCGCTGACCGGATGGCTCAGGCGCGCTTGCGCTTGGGGGCCATCTGCACCACGACATCGGCCGGGGCCTTGTCCACCTGGGCGAAGAACTGCTCGCCGGCGGCAAAGGCCTGCTTCTGCATCTGGGCGCCGATGGTCGCAGCCTGCTCGTACAGGGCCAGGCTCTGGGCGAGGGCGGCCTTGTAGTTCTTCAGCAGCGGCTCGACCGGTGCGGGCAGGGTGCTGCCCAGCTCGTCGGTCATCGATTCAGCGTGCTTGACCAGGGTCTTGACGGCGGAGTGCGTCGTCGAGGCCAGGGATTCCTGCGTGTCGGCGGCCAGCTTCAGGCTTTGCTTGCCGTACTTGGCGACCTTTGCGGACACCGGAGCCAGCACGTCCTGCGGATTGGCGAAGCCAGCCTCGGGCGTCCAGCCTTCGGCATTGCGGACGACGCTGATCAGCTCGGCGGCGTTTTCCTTGATGGCGCCGACGGCGAGCTCGGACGCCTTGGAGGCGCTGTCCACGACGGTGGAGAGGGCCTCAACGCTGTGGGAAACGACGTCCTGGGATGCGGCCTTGACGGAAGTGAGGGTCTGGAACATGGCGTGTCCTCCGAAATTGTGAGTGACTTCGTGGGCGCCACGGTTCCATTTCCATCAATGGTGCAGCGCACAAACGAAATATAGGGACGCCACTCGCGGGGGTCAAGAACATTTTTGTGCGCCGCAACATGAGCGTAGAGTCCAGACTCTAGTGCAGCACCTGCACAAAAGAAAAAGCGCCTATGAATCAATGATTTATCAGCGCTTTTTTGCTGCAGTTGTCACGCCGCACCGGCGGCGACCCGGGCCATCCCGACCAATTACTGGGCGACCCAGCCGCCATCCACGTTCCATGCTGCGCCGCGCACATTCGACGCTGCTTCGCTGCACAGGAACACGGTCAGCTCACCGAGCTGTTCCGGGGTGACGAATTGCAGGGAGGGCTGCTTTTCACCCAGCAGCTGCCTGCTGGCCTCGGCCACCGAGATGCCCTGCGCCGCGGCTTTTGCGTCGATCTGCTTTTGCACCAGCGGCGTGAGCACCCAGCCCGGGCAGATGGCGTTGCAGGTGATCGGCAGCTGTGCTGTTTCCAGGGCCACCACCTTGGTCAGGCCCACGACGCCGTGCTTGGCCGCCACGTAGGCCGACTTCTGTGCCGAGGCCACCAGGCCGTGCGCGGAGGCGATGTTCACGATCCGGCCCCAGCCACGCTGCTTCATGCCGGGCAGCAGCAGGCGTGTGGTGTGGAACACGCTGGACAGATTGATGGCAATCACGGCGTCCCAGCGCTCGACCGGGAAGTCCTCCACCGCGGCCACGTGCTGGATGCCGGCGTTGTTCACCAGGATGTCTGCGCCGCCGAAGGTGCTTGTGGCGAACTGGGCCAGTGCCTCGATCTCGGCCACCTTGGACAGATCCGCACCGTGGTAGGCGGTCTTCACGCCGTAGCGGGCCTCGGTCTCGGCCTGCAGCCGGGCGATGTCCTCCGCGCTGCCGAAGCCGTTGAACAGGATGGACGCGCCTTGCCGCGCGAGCGATTGGGCGATGCCCAGCCCGATGCCGCTGGTCGAGCCGGTGACGAGGGCGACTTTGCCTTGCAGTGAACTCATGTCGGTGCGTCCTTGGTGTTGCTGTGCTGACGGTGCACGCCGGAGCTGCCGTGGCCCGGCGTGATGCTGCGCTGCCGCAATCTTATCGAGAGCGCTTGCGGCACGCCGGTAAATTCCTGCCATGCCTGCCCAGCAAAATTTCGCCCCGCCGCGGCAACACAGTGTCCAGTGCCTTTCGTCGAAAGGCCTGCACCGCATGGCCTATCTGGAATGGGGCAACGCGGCCGCCGAGACCGTGCTGGTGTGTGTGCACGGCCTGACGCGCTGTGCCCGGGACTTCGAGGCCGTGGCGCAGCGCCTGACCCGGCACCCTGCAGCGAACCTGCGCGTGGTGGCCCCGGATGTGGTGGGTCGCGGCGCCAGCGACTGGCTGGCCGATCCGATGGCCTATGGCGTGCCGCAATACATGGCCGACATGACGACGCTGCTGGCGCGACTGAATGCCCGGCGCGTCTTCTGGTTCGGTACCAGCATGGGCGGGCTGATCGGCATGGCGCTGGCGAGCCTGAAGGATTCGCCGATCGAGCGCATGCTGCTCAATGACATCGGCCCGCGGATCGAGCCCGCGGCCCTGGCGCGCATCGGCAGCTACGTCGGCAAGGCGCCGGTGCACGCCAGCTTCGAGGCGGCCGTGGCCCATGTGCGGGAGGTGGCGGCCAGCTTCGGCCCGCACACGGATGCCCAGTGGGTCGAACTGACGCGTCATGTGGTGCGGCAGACGCCGCAGGGCTGGGTGATGCACTACGACCCCGCGATTGCCCGGCCCTTTGCGGCA
>DASSQC010000205.1:0-2609 GCA_035702705.1 Burkholderiaceae bacterium
GAGCGACACAAAGGCGCCCATCGCGCGGGTCTTGTGCTTGGCCTCGTAGGACAGATAGAAGACGGCGGTCATCACCGAGAACAGCACGAAGACTTCGTACAGATTGCTCACCGGAATGTGGCCGATGTCCGGACCGATCAGGTGCCCTTCGCGCCAGCGCACCAGCAGGCCGACGAAGCCCAGCACGGAGGCGGCCCATGTGAAGACGGTGCCCATCCACTGCGGCGTCTCCTTGTGGGCAAACAAGCCGATCCAGTAGCACACACATCCCACCATGTAGAGCAGGCACATCCACAGGATGGCCGACTGGCTCGACAGGAAATACTTCAGCAGGAAGGCGTTGTCGGCCTGCTTGAGGTCGGTGCCGTAGATGGCGATGGCCAGCAGCGCCAGCGCGCCGCTGCCCACGAAGTAGTAGGCCAGCGGCCGCCACGCCCAACCCAGGGCAATCAGGCCTGGGGCGGTGCCGATCAGGATCCAGGTCTCGTAGGAATCCATCTTGGCGTCGTAGCGCCAGAGGGCATAGCCCATGAGCGCCAGCACCAGCGCGGCAAAGCCCCAATCGAAGCCGCTGCGCTTGAAGTACGCCGCCAGCCCGCTGCGCGGGCTGATGATGACGGACTGGTCTGCCGGAGCCGTCTGCGAAACCGCCGTGGTCGTGTTCATGGTCAACCTCTCGTTTGCGCGCCACCCAGGCGCGAGACCGCGGCTTTCAGGCGGTCGAACTCAGCATCGAAATCAAGCGTGCGCTTGCGCGCCTGCACTGCGAAGCGGATGCGGCTGGCAGCCGGCTGCGCCGGGTCGGACTCGACCACGGCCCAGAGGCGCCGCTCACGCACGTAGAACATGGCAAACACGCCAAGCACCAGCAGCAGCGAACCGAAATAGACCAGGTACTTGCCCGGCGCACGCGTCGTCTGGAATACGCTGGCCTGCACCTGCGTGAATTCCGCGAGCTGCAGCATGATGGGCGCGCCGAAGAAGATCGTGTCGGAGTAGGCGTTCATCGCCGTCTGCAGGAACTGGGCATTCTCCATGGTCTGCTGCAGGGGCGGCAGGCCGGCGCGCTGACGCGCCATGTCGTTGATGAGCTGGACCGAGCCGGCCAGCACCTTCATGATCACGTCGGCCGCGCGCTCGCGCTCGTCCTGCGGCACATTCTGCTCGAGGAATCGGGCGATCGCTGCATAGCCACCCTGGGCCTGCGCGCCGTACTGGCCGTTGCCCGCATACATCTCCAGCCCGCGCAGCGCACTCTCGCGCAGTTGCACGCGCTGGGTGCTGTCGCCATCCGTCGGCAGGGCCTGGTTGGCAAAGCGGTCTGCCGCCTGGGCGCGCAGCGTCGGGTCGTTGAGCGCGGCACGCAGGCGCATGTAGCCGGTGAGCTCCATGTTCTCGTCGGCCGGGAAGCGGATGTAGCGGAACTGGTCGTTGGGGTTCTCGCGCATGCCTGCCAGGAACACGCGCTGCCCCTCGAGCTCCACCGGCAGCATGTACATGTTGTATTCGCGGGCCTGTCCAGCCTTGTCGCGCAGCTTGTACGAGAAGCTCGGGCCGACATTGCGCAGCTTGTGTGCTTCCTTGGCTGCTGCGCTGCCGGCCACGGCAGCCACGCTGTCGCGGAAGCGCTTCTCGACCAGCTCGCTGTTCGCCGGCATGCCATCGGCACGCGTCATGTTCTCGATGTTGATGGCACGAAAGCCGGAGAACTCCACGCTGTAGGTCTGGCTCTGGGCGTCATTGCTCAGGCTCGTCGAGGTGCCGACATCCCCCTCGAGCTCGAAGTTGTAGTCACGCCCGCCGATCAACGGAAAGCCCTTGAGCTTGAGGCGGCTGCCGCCGTCGTCAAAGCTGCTCTGGTAGACCGCCACACCCTTGTGGATCAGGGGCTTGTTGACCTCGATGCGGAAGGGAAAGCTCGTGCCGTCGGGGTCACGCACGATGACCTCGCTGGCAAACATCTTCGGCTGACCGGTGCTGTGATATTCGACGATGAAGCGATTGAGCTCGATCTCGAAGGGCAGCTGCTGGATCAGGGTACCGTCCCCGTAGGACAGGATGGAGTGCGAAGCACGCTTGCCTTCGGGGATCAGGATGTTGCCGCGATAGGACACCGTGCCCTCGTCGAACATGCCGGAGGGCGGCACATCCTTGAGAAACATGTTCTCGCGCAGCGGCTGCTTGCCGCCCAGCCAGGCCTGGATGTGCATGGGCACGGCGGAGTCCAGCAGGCCGCCAATGCAGATCAGCACGATGGATGCATGGGCCAGGATGTAGCCCAGCCGGTTGCTGGTGCCCTTTCGAGCCGCGTAACGGGTGGCCGTGCCGTCCGCGCTTGCCGTGGCTTTGGCCGTGTAGCCCTCGGCCACCAGCAGCGCCTGAAGCGCGGTGTTGGCCTCGGGGGCGGCCATCGGCAGTGCCGACTCGCCCTTGTGGGAAAACGCGACGAAGCTCTTCTCTGCGACGCGCTCCTTGAAGTCGCGCATGTCGCCGAGCATGCGTGGCGCGTTGCGCAGCACGCACAGGCTGGTCGAGGTGACCAGGAAGGTCATGATCACGATGAACCATGGCGCGTTGTAGATGGAGGTGATCCCCATCGCCGTGAACAA
>DASSQC010000206.1:0-3660 GCA_035702705.1 Burkholderiaceae bacterium
GCGTCATCCGGGCTGTCGTAGCGCTTCTGGATCTCGAGCTTTTCCGGTGTCGGGCACTCATACAGACCGAAGTGCGTGAGCTCGGCGGCCTTGAGCTGGTCTTCGGTGGCGGCGGCTAGGGGCGCAGGCGCAGCAGCCTTCTGGGCCGGGCGCTGTGCGGGCTTGGGCGCAGGCTTCTGGGCCGGGGCGGGCTTGGCGGCCGGCTGTGCCGCTTGGGCATGTACCTGCTGGGCGCCGGCAAGCAGTCCCAGGGCCAGCAGAGTGGCGGCGGCAGAGCGGATGGAATGATTCATGAGCTTCTCCTGATGGAATGCGTCGTGGGGGACGGATGAAATGTTGAGGTTCTGTTTGCCCTGCAGCACCGCGCGACGCATCTGCCTGATGATTCAGCGACGCTTCTCGATCGGGACGAACTTGAGATCTTCCGGGCCGACGTAGTTGGCACTCGGCCGGATGATCTTGTTGTCGATGCGTTGCTCGATGATGTGGGCACTCCAGCCGCTGGTTCGCGCGATCACGAAGAGCGGCGTGAACATGGCGGTGGGCACGCCCATCATGTGGTACGAGACCGCGCTGAACCAATCCAAATTTGGAAACATTTTCTTCTCGCGCCACATCACCGCTTCGAGCCGATCTGCGATATCGAACATTTTCATGTTGGATTGATCCTTCGACAACCGGCGCGCGACCTCCTTGATGACCTTGTTGCGGGGGTCGGAGACCGTGTAGACCGGGTGGCCGAAGCCGATCACGACCTCCTTGTTGGCCACTCGAGCAACGATGTCGCGCTCGGCGTCATCCGGGCTGTCGTAGCGCTTCTGGATCTCGAAGGCGACTTCGTTGGCGCCGCCGTGCTTGGGGCCGCGCAATGCGCCAATGGCGCCTGTGATGGCGCTGTACATGTCGCTGCCGGTGCCGGCAATCACGCGGGCGGTGAAGGTGCTGGCGTTGAACTCGTGTTCCGCGTAGAGGATCAGCGAGGTGTGCATGGCATCCACCCACAGCTTGCTGGGCGTCTTGCCGTGCAGCAGGTGCAGGAAGTGGCCGCCGATGGAATCGTCGTCCGTCTCGACATCGATGCGCTTGCCATTGACGGCGTAGTGGTACCAGTACAGCAGCATGGAGCCCAGGCAGGCCATCAGCTTGTCGGCGATGTCGCGCGCGCCGGGGTGGTTGTGGTCGTCCTTCTCGGGCATGTTGCAACCCAGGGCGGACACGCCGGTGCGCATCACGTCCATCGGGTGGCTGGAGGCCGGCAGCCATTCCAGCGCGGCCTTCACGTTGGCGGGCAGCCCGCGCAGGCTCTTGAGCTTGGCCTTGTAGGCCGCGAGCTCGGCCTGGGTCGGCAGCTTGCCGTGCACCAGCAGGTGGGCGATCTCTTCAAACTCGCACTTCTCGGCCACGTCCAGGATGTCGTAGCCGCGGTAGTGCAGGTCGTTGCCGGTGCGGCCCACCGTGCACAGCGCCGTGTTGCCCGCCGTGACGCCGGACAGGGCGACGGACTTCTTGGGCTTGGGGCCGGCGGGGGCGCCTTGCGTTGCTGCGGTCTGCTCGGCTTGGGTCATCGTGGGGCTCCTTGTCGTTCTCTGGGGCGTCTTGTGGATCGCTTGAAGTGCGTTTATGGGGTCAGTCTGCGGCGGCTTCTGGGAGGCTTTCCGCTTGTCTGGCGCGGCTTTTCAGGCATTTTGGTCTGCAAAGCCGCATGGATACTGGGTCTGGCTTGACATCTCAGCTCAACTTCTGCATCAGCTCGACCCGATTGCCGAAGGGGTCGAACACGGAGCCGCGCAAGTAGCCGGCGGGGCCCTCGTCCCAGCGGTGGCGGTAGCCGGCGGCTGCGCAACGTTCGATCAGGGCACCTGCATCGGCCACCATCAGCGCCGGGTGGGCCCGGCCATCGGTGGCGAAATGCGCTTCCTCGCCCAGGTGCAGGTTCAGCGTGCCGCCCGTGAGCCAGGCGCCGGTGGGTGACAGTTCGGCCGGCTTGGGCACACGCACAAATCCGAGCGTGTCGGCGTAGAAGCGCAGCGCCTCATCCAGCCGTCCGGCGGGAATCGAGATCTGCACGTGGTCCAGGCCGATGATCATGGGGTAGATGTGACTCGTGTTTCGCTTGTCTGGCGCGGCTTTTCAGGCACTTTGGCCTGGAAAACCGCATGAAATGGACATCTGCGCTTGCGCGTCGTCTGGCGGCTCAGGGCTTCTTGCCCGCGAACAGCGCATCCAGATGCTGCTCGAAGGCGTGGTAGTTGATGCGCTCATACAGCTCGTCGCGCGTCTGCATGAGATCGATGACGTTCTTTTGGTGACCGTCGCGGCGAATCGCGGTGTAGACCGCCTCGGCGGCCTTGTTCATGGCGCGGAACGCGGACAGCGGATAGAGCACCATCCCCACGCCGGTCGTGCGCAGCTCATCCACCGTGAACAGCGGGGTCTTGCCGAATTCGGTGATGTTGGCCAGCACGGGGACCTTCACCGCGTCCACAAACTTCTTGTAGGTCGGCAGGTCGTAGGCGGCCTCGGCAAAGATGCCGTCGGCACCGGCTTCCACGCAGGCGATCGCGCGCTCGATGGCCGCATCGACGCCTTCCATCTGGATCGCGTCGGTCCGGGCAATCAGGAAGAAGTTTGCGTCGGTCTTGGCATCGGCAGCGGCCTTCACGCGGTCGGCCATCTCCTGCTGGGTCACGATCTCCTTGCCGGGGCGATGGCCGCAGCGCTTGGCCCCCACCTGATCCTCGATATGGCAGGCGGCCGCGCCGAACTTGATCAGGCTCTTGACCGTGCGTGCGATGTTGAAGGCCGAGGGCCCAAAGCCGGTGTCGATGTCCACCATCAGCGGCAGGTCGCACACATCGGTGATGCGACGCACGTCGGTGAGCACGTCATCCAGGTTGTTGATGCCCAGGTCCGGCATGCCCAGCGACCCAGCCGCCACGCCACCCCCCGACAGATAGATGGCGCGATAACCGGCCCGCTTGGCCAGCAATGCATGGTTGGCGTTGATCGCGCCGATGACCTGCAGGGGCTGCTCGTCCTTGAGGGCGGCGCGGAAGGCTGCACCGGGGCTGGTGAGGGTGGTCATGCGACTGTCTCCCTTCAATTCGTGGTCATCAGCGGACGCACCTGCTCGGGCAGGGGCAGCCCGGCTCGGGCGGCACGCTGCAGGACGGTCCAGAAGTAGCGATAGCTCGCCCGGTCGTGCAGGCGGCCCTTGTGTTCGATCGGGCCCCACTGCGCGGCCTGGGCGGCGTGCAGGATTTCCCCGGCGTCATTCACCTCGGAGGCCAGCGGTGCGAAGGCCTTGACGATCGGACGGATCTGATCGGGGTGGATGCTCCACATGCGCAGGTAGCCGAAGTCGTTGCGTGCGCGCTGTGCGTCGCCCGCAACCACAGCCGGGTCGCGGAACTCGGTCGTCACGTTGTGGCTCGGCACCTTGCCGTAGGCATGGCAGGCCGCCGCGATCTCGGTCTTGGCGCGTACCACCAGCGGGTGGTCAAACTGGCCAGGCGAGCGCATGGCGGCGGCCGGGATGGCGCCATGGTGTGCGGACACGAAATCCATCAGCCCGAGCGACAGGCACTGCACCTTGGGATGCGCAGCGATGCGAAACACCTCGCGCAATGCGCCGTGCGTCTCGATCAGCACATGCACGGC
>DASSQC010000207.1:0-4941 GCA_035702705.1 Burkholderiaceae bacterium
AAAAGCCGCCTGCACCGCATCGGCCAGCAGATTGAAGGCCAGCACCAGCGCCACCATGAACGCAAACGCCGCCATGAAGCTCCACCACACCACGGGCTCGCGGCTCATCTCGCTGCGCGCCAGGTTGATCATGCCGCCGAAGCTGCTCATGCTCGGGTCCACACCGACCCCCACATAGCTCAGCACCGCTTCGTAGAGCACGAGTGTCGAGAAATCGAGCACCGTGGTGATCAGGATGAGATGCGTGACGTTGGGCAGGACGTGCCGCGCCATGATGCGCCACGAGGACACGCCGAAGGCCTGCGCCGCCTGGACATAGTCCAGCTCGCGCAGCTTCATGGTTTCAGCGCGCAGCAGCCGGCACAAACCCGCCCAGCCTGTGAGGCCGAGAATCAGGCACAGGAAGAAGAGCTTGAGGTCGGCTCGCTCGGCGCCGGTGTCGAACAGCTGCGGATTCTTGTCGATGAACACCTGGATCATCAGCACGCAGGCGGCGATCAGCAGCACGTTCGGGATCGACGACAGGGTCGTGTACAGATACTGGATCACGTCATCGACCCAGCCGCGGAAGTAGCCGGCCATCACGCCGAGCACGACGGCAAACGGCAGGGTGGCCAGGGTGGTGAGTGTGCCGATCACGAATGCGGTGCGGATGCTCTTGAGCGACTGCAGGAGCACGTCGTTGCCGGTGCGATCCGTGCCAAGCACGTGGTAGTAGTCCATCAGCGTCAGCACGGGTCCCGCCAGCAGGCAGACCACGGTCACGGTGATGCAGACCGTGCGCCAGGGCAGATCGGTCTGGTTGGTGAGGATGTCGCGCCAGGTGTCGCGGATGTTGCGCTGCTGCGAGGCCGCCAGGGCCGCCGCCACGAACAGCGCAAATCCGAACGCGGCCAGCAGGCCGCCCACGATGCCCTGCCCAACGCGCCGAGCCACATCGGGCCCGTACTCGCGCTCGGCGTCCTTGAGGTGCGCACCACCGTGCTCCAGGCGCACCCGCTCGCGCAACACCTGGCCACCCACCTCGCGCGACTCCTTGGTGAAGGTCTGCGTGGCCATCGGCAGGGAATAGGAGGTCTCACGCATGGCAATCTGCCGCGCGAGCAAGGCATCGAGCACCGACTCCGTCCGGGTGGAATAGGCCACCGCCGTGTTTGGCGCCGCGCCGGGTGCCGGCGGCAGCATGCGCCGGAAGTGGATGCTGTCGAGCAGCGCCACCGCAAGGAACAGCAGCACGATCACCAGCGCCGCCATGGCCGAGGGCTCCTGCGCCACCTTGCGCCAGGTGGCACGCAGCGTCGGGCTTTTGCGCGCGTGGCCGATGTAGAACAGCGCCGCGATCACCATCAGGAAGAAGACGGCGTCCGTCCAGAGAATGACGAGCTTGGGCATGGTCAGCAGCCTCCCGCAGGCGTCAGGCCGCAGACTGCACCTATCGAAGACGCGCACCAGAAGCCGCTTCTCTCATTTTCAGCCACATTCTCAAGAGCATGAAAATATGCTGAAACCCGCGCCCCGCAAGCGGATAATGCCACTTCAACCAATCTAATTTGAATCATTTTCGGCCAATCAAGCAAGGCGCACGCGCGGATCAACCACGGTGTAGAGGATGTCGATCAGCATGTAGCTGACGATGTAGATCAGGCTGCCCACGAAGACCATGGAGCGCACGATGGCGAAGTCCTGCCCGCCGATGGCGTCGATCACGTAGCTGCCCAGGCCGGGGATGCCGAAGAAGCTCTCGAACACCAGGCTGCCCATGAAGATGTAGGGCAGGTAGCTGCCGGCGCTCGTGATGATCGGAATCAGCGCATTGCGCAGCACATGGCGCAGCAGCACCAGGCGCTCGGACAGGCCCTTTGCCCGTGCCGTGCGCACGTAGTCCTTGCCGATCTCCTCGAGGAACATGGCTCGCGACAGCCGCGCATCGCCCCCGAGCCGCGCGAGGATCGACAGCGCCACCGGCAGGAACAGGAACTTCACCACGTCCAGCCCGCCCGCAAAGCCCGAGATCGGGAACAGGCGCATGATCTTCGAGAACATGAACTGCCCGACGATGATGTAGAACAGGCTCGAGATCGACAACAGGAACACGCAGAGCACCACGCCCCAGAAATCGATCGGTGTGTTGCGGAAGAACACCAGCAGCAGGCCCAGCCCCACGGTGGCCATCACGGTCAGGATGAAGGTGGGCAGCGCCAGGGCGAGTGAGGCCTGCATGCGCGTGGCGATCTCGTGGCCGATGTCGCCGCCGGCCTCGCCGTCGGCGCGGCCGAAGTTCAGCGCCAGCAGACCCACGGAGCGCTCCCAGAAGATGGTGTCTGTGAGCTTGCTCGTGCCTGCGGCCTGTGCGTTGAAGTACAGGGGCTTGTCGTAGCCGCGCTCGGCCTTCCACTTCTGGATCTGGTCGGCACTGACGCGCTTGCCGCCGATGTTCAGGCGCGCCATGTCGTCGGGCGTGTTGACCGTGAAGAACAGGATGAAGGTGAAGACGTTCACGCCCAGCAGCACGAGGATGCCGTAGAGGGCGCGTCGGATGATGTAGTTCAGCATCGGTTCACTCCGCGCCCTGGGCTGAGGGTTCGCGCGTGGTGGCCGTCAGGCCGCGGGCCGCTTCGCGGCGGCGGATCATGCGGATCGCAGGCACCATGGCAAGCGCCAGGAGCAGCACCATCAGCGCAAGCGGCCAGCGCACCGGCTGGTTCCACTCGCGCACCTTCTCGGCGCGCAGGGGCGCGTCGATGGTGTAGTACTTGGCCATGTCGCGGATCATGGTGGCGGGCTTGCCGTTGCCCACCCACTGGTGGAAGGCGCCGCCGGCATAGGGGTAGTAGCCGAAGCTCCAGACCGCGTCCTCGCGTGCAATGGCCTCGAGCTCGTCGATGAGCTTCTGCTTTTCAGGGCCGTCATCGAGCAGCTTCAGGCGCTCGAAGCGCGTGTTGTATTCGGGGTTGTCGTAGTTGGAGATGTTCTCGCCGTCGAACTTGGCGCTCGAGTTCGGTCCGTAGAGCAGGAACAGGAAGTTTTCGGCATCGGGGTAGTCGGCCAGCCAGCCGCCGAAATAGAACTGCAGCGCGCCCTTGCGCTTCTTGTCCTGGTACTGGTTGAAGTCGGTGGCGCGGATCTCGAGCTGGATGTTCAGCTTGGCGAACTGCTTGGCCATCCAGTCGACCTCGGCGCGGAATTCCGGCGTAAGCGCCCGTTGGAAGTCGTAGTTGATGACCAGGGGCTTGCCCGTCTTCGCATCACGCCCGTCCGGATAGCCCGCCTCGGCCAGCAGGCGCTTGGCGTCCTCGATCGGGCGGCGCACGTAGCGGCCGTCCTTCCAGACGTGCGTGACGGGGTTCACGCCCTCGGGCGTGCCGTAGCGCGAACCGAACACGCCCGGCGGCATCGGGCCCATGCCGGCCACGCCGCCCTTGGTCGGGAAGATGGTGTTCCACTCGTCGAAGTCGATGGCGATCGAGATCGCCTGGCGCAGCTTGCGGTTCTTGATCTGCTGCTCGGGCGTGTTGCCCCAACCCACCACCGGGTCAAGCATATTGAAACCCGTGTACCAGATGGATGGGTCGAGGAACTTGGGAAACTTCATGCCGCGTTCCTTGAACTCTGCGGCCACCTTCGGATCGTCATCGGCGTCGATGCCGAACTCCACGCCGTACTCCGTGCGCTCGATCTCGGGTACGTCCAGGAAGCCCGCACGGAACTTGGCCTTCATCGGCACCTTTTCCTTGTCCTGGCGGAACACCAGGGTGTCGATGAACGGCATGGGCTTGCCGCAGTCCTTCAGGAAGCCGGCCGCCCTGTCGCTCGCCTCGCCCTCGCAGGGGTAGAGATCATCGGTGCGGTAGTTGGGATTGCGCTTGAGGATGTGGTGCCGATCGCGGACGTAGTCGGCCATCATGTAGGGGCCGCTGCCCACCGGCCAGCTGTTCATCGACAGGCCGTTGAAGGCCATGCCGGGCTGGCTGTAGAAGTAGTCCACCTCCCACGGCGTTGGGGCGAAGAAGGTCATCGCCATCCAGTACTTCATCTGCGGGTACTTGCCCTTGATGCGCAGACGCAGGGTGTAGGGATCCGGTGCGCTGGCGCCGGCCAGAGGGTACTTGCGGAAGTCCAGGAAGGGCTTGTCGAGGCTGGCGGGGTCGGTGCCGGCGAGCAGCTTCTTGTCCTCCGCCTGGATCAGCTCCATGTAGTCCTTCAGGCCGACGATGTACTCCGCGAACACCGACGAGATCACCGCCAGGGTGCGTGTGGTGGCATTGCGCTTGACGGTGTAGACGTAGTCCTCGGCCGTGACCTCGCGCGTGCCGGTCTGCGGCCAGTCGAAGGGGCTGCGCTTGCCGCGCACGTCGGCTTCGGTGAGCTTGTGATAGAGATGGTTGCCCTGGGCGTCCTTGGCAAATGCGGGATGCGGTGAGTAGCGCATGCCGCGCCGGATCGGGATGTCGTACACGCTCTCGGCGATCTGCTCGCCCGGGGCGTCTGCACCCAGCTCCTTGCCGTCCTTGTCGAAGTAGCGCGGCACCGCCACGACGCGCTCGGCGCCCTTGGGCACGAGCTCGTAGGGACGCTTCAGATAGTGATAGCCGTACAGGGGCTCGTAGACCTGATAGGTGACCGGCGTCTCGTTGTTGGCATAGGAGGACACCGGGTCGAGGTACTTGGGCGAGCGCTCCTGGAAGCTGGAGAACAGGGTGTTCTCGCGCTCCGCTCCGCTCGGATGCGGGCTGTTCGGTACCTCGCCGCATCCGGCCAGGCCGATCATGAGGCCGAGCAGCAACGCGGCCTGTCCCCCGGCGAACGTTCTGCCGGCACGATTGCACTTCATGTCTGATCCCCTCCGACGCCGGCCCGCGGGTCTTGTGAACGCGTGGCCGGCGCGCACCTGGTTGGCGCGGCGCAAGCCCGGACCTGACGGCAAACCGCGGATGATAATGC
>DASSQC010000208.1:0-2085 GCA_035702705.1 Burkholderiaceae bacterium
TTTCAGCCATTTTGGTCCGAAGAACCGCACCAGAAGCCATTCTTCACTTGAACGTGCCGGCGTAGGTCTCGCGCAGCACGTTCTTCTGCACCTTGCCCATGGTGTTGCGTGGCAGCTCGGCCAGCACCCAAATGCGCTTGGGCACCTTGAAGGCGGCAATCTCGCCCTTGAGCCGGGCGATCAGGGCGTCGCCATCCACCTGCGCCCCCGCCTTGGGCACCACCACGGCGCAGACCGCCTCGCCGAAGTCGGGGTGCGGCACGCCGATCACCGCGCTTTCGTCCACGCCCGGTTGATCGTCCAGCCAGCCTTCGATTTCCTTGGGGTAGACGTTGTACCCGCCGGTGATGATGAGGTCCTTGCTGCGGCCCACGATGGTCACGTAGCCATCGCCCGAGAGCTTGCCCACATCGCCCGTCTTGAAGAAGCCGTCGGGCGTGAACTCGGCGGCTGTCTTCTCCGGCATCTTCCAGTAGCCGGCAAACACGTTCGGCCCCTTGACCTCGATGCCGCCGATCTCGCCGGCCGCGCAGGGCTTGCCGCCATCGCCCATGATGCGCAGCTGCACGCCGGGCAGGGCCGGGCCCACGGTGCCGGCGCGGCGGTCTGCGGCCTGTCCGGCGGCCTTGGGGTGATAGGGATTGGAGGTCAGCATGATGGTCTCGCTCATGCCGTAGCGCTCGAGGATCATGTGGCCGGTGGCCTGCGCAAACTGGCGGTGCGTCTCGGCCAGCAGCGGCGCGCTGCCGCTGATGAACAGGCGCATGCTCTTGCACTGCTTGCGCGTCAGCTCGCCTTGCGCGAGCAGGCGCACATACATGGTGGGCACGCCCATGAACACGCTGGCCTGCGGCAGCAGCTTCACGGCCTGGGCGGCGTCGAACTTGTTGCACCAGATCATGCGGGCGCCGGCCAGCAGCGCCGCATGGCAGGCCACGAACAGGCCGTGCACATGGAAGATCGGCAGCGCATGCAGCAGCACGTCCTTGTGGCTGAAACCCCAGAAGCGGTGCAGGGTCTGTGCATTGGAGAGCATGTTGCCGTGCGTGAGCATGGCGCCCTTGCTGCGGCCGGTGGTACCGCTCGTGTAGAGAATGCAGGCCAGGTCGCTCGCCGCGCGCTGCACTGTGACAAAGGCGTCAACCTGCCGGCCTGCGGCGGCCAGCAGGCTGTGCGGCGCGGCCAGGTTCGGGGCGGCGTCCAGGGTGAACACATGGGCCACGCCATGGCGCTGGGCAATCGGCGCCAGCGTGGCCAGCGTTGAATTTGCGCAGACCAGCACCGCGGGCTGCGCATCGCCGATGAAATAGTCCATCTCCGCGGCCTGATAAGCCGTGTTCAGCGGCAGGTACACGTGGCCGGCGCGCAGCACGGCCAGGTAGAGCATCAGGTTCTCGACGCTCTTGTCCACCTGCACGGCGACGCGGCTGCCTGCCGGGAGCTTGAGGCTGGCCAGCAGGTTGGCGATGCGCCCTGAGGCGCCGAGCACATCGGCCCAGCTCCAGGCGCGTGTGTCGGTGCTGTCGGCCGGCAGGATGGCGGCGGACTGCAGCGCACGGCCATGCTGCTTGCGGATGGCGTCTTCAAAGGCGGAAAAGAGGTTGCTGTTCATGGTGCTTGCGCAGGATGTGGCGCCGAAATTGGCGCGGAAATTGACCAGAAAGACCAGTCGGTGAACGTGTCGCGCGGGCGGGGCGCTCAGCGTGGGCCAAAGCGCGGCGCACGGTGTTCGAGGAAGGCAAGGATGCCCTCGCGGTAGTCCGGTGAATCAAGAAATGCGTAGGGGTCCTCGCACTCGCCCCGTGCCAGCTGCTTGGCCACGGCCACGGCGGCAGGCGCGGTCTGGCTCACGCGGCGTGCGAGGTCGGCCAGCTGCCATTCAAAGCCGGCGCGCGGCCACACGTGCTGCAGCATGCCCAGGGCCAGGGCACGTGGCGCCTCGATCAGCTCGCCGCTGACCAGCAGGCTCATCGTGGCCGCGCGGCCAAACGCCCCGCTGACCACCTGCCACTCAAAGGGCGCCAGCGGAAAACCCCGGTGCAGCACAGGTGCCCCCAGGCGCGCATCGCTGTTGGCCACACGCAC
>DASSQC010000209.1:0-3539 GCA_035702705.1 Burkholderiaceae bacterium
GGCGTCAAGCCGACTGCCGACGTGCAGGCCACCGGCACGAATGGCGCGCCCCGGCCGCCATCACGCCAGGCCGCTGCACCCGTGGCCGCCGGGGTGGTCACTGGCGCGGCGGCGACGCGCATGGGGGCTGCAGCAGTCACCGTACCGGGCGAGGCCGAGGCGGCGGCCACGGAATCGGCCTTGAAAGACGCGCTCGCGCAGATGCGCGCCCAGCCTGCGGGCGCGAGCGTGAGCGACAGGCTGGGCACGGTGGTGTCCGCAATGCATCGAACCATGGGTTTCAGCCTGAGCGTCCTGGCACTCAAGGACGTGCGCTCGCAATTGATCCGCCCCGTGATCCTGATCGCGGAGTCCGGCGGGGACACAAGCGAACTGCGTCCGCTGTTCGAGGTGGATCTCGAATCCACCTCGGAGCTGTTTGCCTTGCTGGCGCAGCGCAAGACCGATGTCTACATTGCCGACGCACAGGCCGACAGCGTACGCACTCGGGTGCCACGCGGCCTGATACAGGGCCGTGGCGTGCGCAGCTTCCTGTTCATGAGCCTGAATCTCGAGGGACGGGTGTTGGGCTACATGTATGCGGACTTCGGGGCGCGCGCCGCGACGCAATTGCCGGCGACACAGCTGGCTCTGCTCAAATCGATGCGCGACGAGGCAGTGGGCGCATTCCGCAAGCGTGTCGCCTAGGGATCGGCGACCTGTGGCTAGTCTCGCACCCTGAAGACGGCCCCGGGCAGGGGCTGTCCTGCAAGCACGTCGGCCAGTGACCGCACTTCGCTTGCACAGCAGTCGCTGCCCGCGAGGATCGCGATCCACTCGGCGCAAGTGCGAGCGGCAAGCACGTCGGCTACCTGCGCGCGAAGCGCACGGGCGGCGACGCTGCCTGGTGCCTGACCGCGCTGCCAATGCTGCTCGATCCAGTCGGGTCGGCCGATGGCCTCGCAGAATGCAGCCCAGAACTTGTGCTCAAGGGCGCCCAGTGCCAGCCAGCGGCCATCGGCGCATCGATAGACGTCGTAGCAGGGCACGCCACCATTGAGCAGGCCGCAGCCGGGGCTGGCATGGCAGGCGCCCGCGACAGCTTCGGCCGTTGCCATCGGGGCGGCCAGGCGCATGGCTTCGGCCATGGCAACTTCGATGTGACAGCCTTGGCCCGTGCGCGCAGCGCTCCAGATGCCGCAGACGGCGGCAAATGCAGCGCTCATGGCGCCGCCGAGCACATCGGCCCACTGGAAGTTGGGCAGCAGGAGGCGGGCCTCAGCGTCCGTGGCTGCCGGAAGGTATTCATGAAGCAGCCCACAGTGCGCCAGGTAGTTCAGGTCATGGCCTGCAGCGTGGGCCAACGGCGAGTCGCTCCCATAGCCGACAACGGAGACCTGCACCAGTCGAGGGGCACGCTTGCGCAGCACATCTGCCCCGAGCCCAAGGCGATTCATGACTCCCGGACGAAAGCTCTCGATCAGCACGTCGTACCGGTTGATCTCAGCCAGCAGTGCGTCCCGGTCATGAGCGGTCTTGAGATCCAGCACGCGAACCTGTTTGCCGGCATTGAGCAACTCGTAGAACGTACTGCTCGCGGCGCCCTTGCGCCTTGTGCCGATGCTGCGCGCATAGTCGCCCTCGCCGGGCGACTCGATCTTGTCGACGTGTGCGCCGGCGCTCTGCAGGTGCCAAGCGGCCAGCGGCCCGGGGAGCAGGCGCGACAGATCGAGGACTCGCGTGCCCTCAAGCAGTGTCATCGTCTTGATCACTGAATCGCTTCCATGTCGGCCTGGACCTGCAGCCACTCGGATTCGATCTGCTCGAGCTCGCGTGCTGCGAAGGCCTGATCCTGCGTGAGCTGGGTGATCGTCGCTCCATCTGCGGTCTCATAGAGCTGCGGATCGGCCAGCTTGGCATTGAGGGCGTCGAGGCGTGATTGCATCTCGTCCATCTTGCGCTCAAGCCGCGTGGCCCGCGCGGCCAGGGGCTTGCGCAGCTCTGCCAGGCGCGTGCGCTCCTGGGCGGCCAGACGACGCTCCTCGCGCGGATCGCCACGCGGGGCCGTGGGGGGCTGCGCAACTGTGGCGGTTCGATCGTCGGCCTGTTTGCGCTCGGAACTCAGCCAGCTGCGGTATTCGTCCAGATCGCCCTCATAGGCAATCACCCGGCCGTTGTCGACGAGCCAGAGTTCATCGGCTGTGGCCCGGAGCAGGTGGCGGTCGTGCGAGACCAGGATCAACGTGCCCTCATACTCGGCCAGTGCAGCCGTCAAGGCTTCGCGCGTTTCGAGGTCAAGGTGGTTGGTGGGCTCGTCCAGCAGCAGCAGGTTAGGCCTGCGGTAGACGATCAGCGCCAGCGCGAGTCGTGCCTTCTCTCCTCCCGAGAACGCGCCCACGGTTGCGAGCGCCATGTCGCCGCGAAAGTGGAACGTACCGAGGTGATCGCGCAGCACTTGTTCGCGCGCCTGCGGGTCAAGCCGGCGCATGTGCGACAACGGCGAGCCGTCGGCATCCAGCATGTCGAGCTGATGCTGCGCGAAGTAGCCGATCTGCAGCCACTTTGACGGGCGGTATTCGCCCGTCAGGGGGGCAATCTCCCGGGCGATCGTCTTGATCAGTGTTGACTTGCCTGCACCGTTCAGACCCAGCAGGCCGATTCGGGCGCCACCTCGCACGGTGAGCCGTACTTCGCGGAGCACTGTTTTCTCCGGATAGCCGCAGCTCACACCGTCGAGCTCGAGCAGGATATCGGGCGTCCGTTCTGGCGACTCGAACTCGAAGGCGACCGGGTTGGCGGCGAGGACCGGTGCGATGCGCTCCATGCGCTCGAGCATCTTGACCCGGCTCTGAGCCTGCTTGGCTTTGCTTGCCTTGGCCTTGAAGCGTTCGACGAAGCGTTCCAGCTTGGCCACATGCTGCTGCTGGCGCGCATAGGACGCCTGCTGCTGTGACAGGCGCTCCGCCCTCGCAGCCTCAAACATCGAGTACGTGCCTCCGTAGCGGTTCAAGCGACCATGTTCGATATGGACGATTGCCTTGACCGAGGCGTCGAGGAATTCACGGTCGTGGCTGATGATGACAGCCAGGCCCGGGTACTGGCCGAGCCAGCGCTCCAGCCAGACGATCGCGTCCAGATCAAGGTGGTTGGTCGGCTCATCCAGCAGGAGCATCTCGCTGGGCGCCATGAGCGCACGGGCCAGGTTGAGCCTCATGCGCCAGCCGCCCGAGAACGACGCCACGGGCTGATCAAGCTCGCTCTGCTTGAAGCCCAGGCCGGCGAGCAGCCGCTCGGCGCGGGGCCGAGCGGTGTAGGCATCGGCATCCTGTAGTTCGACCTGCAGTGAAGCAATGCGCGCCTCGTCGATGCACGATTCGGCGTCTCGCAGCAGTGCCCAGAGTCGCTGGTCGCCCTGCAGGACGAAGTCGACTGCCGCGTCAGGCAAGGCCGGGGTCTCCTGAGCAACGCTCACGATCCGCCAGGAGCGAGGAACGTCGATGCTGCCTGCATCAATCGGCGCCTCACTGCGGATCGCCGCCAGCAGGCTCGACTTGCCGGTC
>DASSQC010000210.1:0-2047 GCA_035702705.1 Burkholderiaceae bacterium
GCAACGGCTACCTGCGCATCAAGACCCGGCATGACATCGAATTCGGCCGCCAGAAGAACACCGTGCACACGATGGTCAAACTGGTCGGACCACTCACGCTGGATGCTTATCTGGCAATGGTTGCGCGCGATCGGGCGGAGACGCCGTGAGCGCGGTGACACTCAATCCGCTGGATGCGTTTGTTATCGCCATGGAGTCCAAAGAAGAGACGAGCTACGTCACTCTGGGCGATGTCTTCCACTACTACCAGGAGACAGGGCCTGCGTCGCTTGTGTACGTAACTGATAGGTACGACGTGCGAATTGAACTGAAGGGTCAACTCCCGAAAGGGTTCCAGCAGGTTGTTGGCCGCCAGATCGACGGATTTGGGCTGTGCTTCCCCGGTGGCAGTGTGACCTTCTTTTCATCGGACTTCTCGGCGGATGGTGAGTGTGCGCTCAGGATGTGGTTCCGCGATGGCAGTGAAATCGAGGCTCGTGCGAGTTCAATTAGGTGCATCGCCAGCGGTCCGCTTAGCAGGCACAAAGCTGCTCCGGAACCTGGTCCACACAGATAGGTTCCTTTTGGCATTCACTCACCCCGGCCACACGCAATTCGCGCCGCACCGCCGCTGATCTGTCGCAACCCGGCTGCGCGCCCGGGTCGACTCGCCCACACTGCCCTCCATCAGCACACCGCTGGCACTCAAGGAGCGCAGAACATGAAGCACGTCATCCCCGGCTACAACACCCTCAAGGCCTTCCAGTTCCTGTTCACAGGCCCGTTGATCGTCTTGATGCTGTTTGTGATCAACCAGATGACCCTGGGCCATCATGGCCAGCAGTGGTGGCACTGGGCGGCGCTGGGCATCGGCATTGCCTGGGTGTTCAGCCTGCTGCGCGTCATCAGCGCCGTGGTGATGGTCGGTGGCGTCTCGGCCCTGGCCTACTGGTGGTTGAAGCGACGGGGCGGCTCGCCGCTTTGAGGCGCAAGGACAGCGCGCGCTCTGAGCACCGCGCTCATTGGGCAGCACGCAGGCGTTCGATGTCCCCGGACATCAGCGCCGGAAGATTCCGGGAGATCTTCTCCACCGGCCAGTCCCACCAGGCCAGCGTAAGCAGGGCCTGGATCACGTCCGGTGCAAAGCGCATGCGCACGATCTGCCCCGGATTGCCGGCCACCACCGCATAGGGCGGTACATCACGCGTGACCACGGCGCGCGTACCGATGACGGCACCGTGGCCGATCCGCACCCCCGGCATGATCAGCGCCTCGTAGCCGATCCAGACGTCGTTGCCGATCACGGTGTCGCCGCGGCCGTAGTGGTCGGGCAGGTCGCTGGCGGCCTGGGCCGTCTCCCAACCGCCGCCAAAGAAGCCGAAGGGATAGCTCGACAGGCGCGCATTGGCGTGGTTTGCGCCGTTCATGATGAAGCGCACGCCGCGCGCCAGGGCACAGAACTTGCCGATGACGAGCTTGTCGCCGATGAAGGGGTAGTGGTACAGGACGTTGCGTGTGGCGAAGTCCTGCGGCGGCTCGGGGTCGTCGTAGTAGGTGTAGTCGCCGATCTCGATGAAGGGCGACGACACGGCATTCTTGAGAAAGCACACGCGCGCATCGCCGGCCACCGGGAACAACGCGTCAGGATTCGGGCCGCTCGCCATGGGCGCTTGGGCTGATTGAGCAGCAACCTGCAATGCAGGGCCAGGCAATGCAGCCGCGCCTCGGCCGGCTGCACGCACCAGCGCATTTCCGGCATCGACCAGTGCCGTGCGTGGCGCCACGGGCGCGGCAGCGGGCGATGGCAGGAATGCAGCCAGGTCGCCCAGGCGCACGATCGGATGACGCAGGCGCTCATCGGCCATCGCCGCAAGAAACTCCGCATGGCGCGGATGCGTGCCGAGGAAGACCGCCTTGCGCTGGTAGGCCTCGAGCGTGAAGGTGCCCCAGTTGGTGACGCGGGCAAAGTGGATGCTGGTGGCGCCCACGCGCAGCGCGAGATCCACCGCATCGCCCATCTCGTGGAAGTTCTCCTCCTGCACCACGAAGGCCAGCGCCAGCGACAGCG
>DASSQC010000211.1:0-6513 GCA_035702705.1 Burkholderiaceae bacterium
GTCCTTGCCGCGAATGCCCTGGAGCACCGACAGCGGCGCAGCCAGCATCTCGCGGCCCATGAACTGGATGGAGCCGGAACGCTCGGCGTTGTCCGGCAGCAGGTTCAGGATCGACATGGCCGAGACGCTCTTGCCCGAGCCCGACTCGCCCACGAGGGCAACCGTGCTGTTCTCGGGCACGTCAAAGCTCACGCCGCGGACGGCTTCAATGCGCTGACCCTTCTCCATGCGGAAGGACACGCGCAGATCTCTTACAGACAGCAGCATGGTGGCTTACTCCAGTCCGCGCAGTTTGGGGTCCAGCGCATCGCGCAGGGCGTCGGTCAGCAGCGCAAAAGCCGTGACGAAGGTGGCCATGAAGGCCGTGGCGGCAGCCAGCTGCCACCACTTGCCCAGGATCAGCTCCACCTGGGCTTCGGCCAGCATGGTGCCCCAGGACACGGCCGTGATGGGCACGCCCAGACCGAGATAGGACAGGATCACCTCGGCCTTGATGAAGGCCACCACCAGAATGCTCATCTGCACCAGCACGACGTGCGACACGTTGGGCAGGATGTGGCGGAACATGCGCGCCGGCGCCGACACGCCGATGGACTCGGCCGCACGGACGTACTCGCGCGAGCCGTGCTTCATGTACTCGGCCCGGATCAGGCGGTAGATGCCCGGCCAGCCGGTCAGGCCCAGGATGATGATCACGGTGTCGATGCCGCGGCCGAGCACCGCCGCGAAGGACAGGATCAGCAGGATGTTCGGGATCGAGGTGAAGACGTTGTAGAGCCACTCCAGGAAGTCGCCCACCTTGCCGCCGAAGAAGCCGGAGATGGCGCCCAGGATGGTGCCGATGGCCGTGGCCAGCAGCGCCGCGAACACGCCCACGAAGATCGAGGTCTCTGCGCCCTTGATGGCCTTGGTCAGCACATCGCGGCCCACGCGGTCGCCGCCCAGCGGCAGGGTGTCTGCCCGGGTCGTCTCGGCCACGTTGATCTTGCTGGCGCGCTCGTCCCACTCCTTGTAGCGCGGGGCCAGCGGATCGACGTCGGAGAGGTCCGACTTGGGGGTGTCGATCTGCTCGATCACCATCTTGTCGAGCTGCTCGGTCTTGCCCATCAGCGTCGGATTGGCATAGGGCACGCCGACTTCGCGCGTCCAGTCCTTGGCAATGATCTTGGTGAAGGACAGCGCGATCAGCACGAAGAAGGCCAGCACGATGGCCATGCACACCATGCCCACGCGGTTGGTCTTGAAGCGTTTCCAGGCGGCGGACCACACGCCTTCGGAGCGCGTGCTGACCGCCGAGGTGCGCGGGTCCACGCCCGGCAGATTGCTTGTTGCTGCGTTCATTTGAGGACCACCCGCGGGTCGACGAGCTTGTAGGCGATATCAACCAGCAGGTTGATGATCATGGTGAGCGCGGCCAGGTAGACCGTGACCGCCTGGATGACGGGATAGTCGGAGCGGTTCACCGCCACGACGATCTCGCGGCCCAGACCCGGGATCGAGAAGAACACCTCAAGCAGGAAGGAGCCCACGAAGATGCCGGGCAGCAGCACGCCGATGGTCGTGAGGATGGGGATGGTGGCGTTCCGGAACACGTGCTTGAACAGGATCACGCGTTCTCCCAGACCCTTGGCGCGCGCGGTGCGCACGTAGTCCTGGCCGATTTCGTCCAGGAAGAAGCTCCGGTACAGGCGGGTCTGTGGCGCCAGTGCAACCAGCACGGCCACCAGCACGGGCAGCGGCGTGTAGACCAGCAGGTTGGTCCAGAAGCTGCCGGTCCAGCCCTGCACCGGGAACCAGCCCAGCTGGAAGGCAAACAGCCACTGGAACACGATCACATACACCAGCAGCGAGATCGACAGCGCCACGGTGGTGATGATCATCACCGTGCGGTCTGCGAGCGAGCCGCGGCGATAGGCCACCCACATGGCGATGGGGATCGCCAGCAGGACTTCGAGGATCAGCAGCGGCACCATGACCGTCAGCGTGGCGGGCACGCGTTCGATCATGAGCTTGGACACGGATTGGCCCGTGGCCCAGCTGTTGCCCCAGTCGAAGGTGAAGACGCTCTTCACGAACAGCCAGAGCTGATACCAGACAGGCTGGTTCAGGCCGAGTTGGTCGCGGATCGAGGCGATCTGCTCAGGGGTGGCGTTCAGGCCGCCGAGGATTTCGGCAGGATCACCGCCGAACTGCTTGAACAAGAAGAAGACCAGCAGGATGACACCCAATAGTGTCGGGATCATCTGCCAAAGTCGCCGGACGATGTATGCAAACACGGCGCGTCGAGCCCCCTGGAAATTTGGCGAAGGCGCGATTACACCAGAGCGAACGCTATGCTTGCGAACTTTGCGTCATGCGGTGTTGATCGGGTTTGTCCGTAGTTACCGCGATGCGCCGGCGCCTCTGCTGGCGTTAATGTGCGCGCCTTCGATCAGTGGAACTCCGTCCATGCTCCGTGCATTTGTCGCCCGTGCAACAGCCGCCATCCTGGTTGCTGCATCCTTCGCGGCGGTGTCCGCTCCTGTCCAGGCACAAGCTGCGGCAGGCAACGGCCCCAAGAAGATCTTCCGTTATGCCTTCCCGATCGCCGAGACCGGCTTCGACCCGGCGCAGATCTCCGATCTGTACTCGCGCACGGTCACCGAGGGCATCTTCGATTCGCTGCTGACCTACAGCTATCTCGAGCGCCCGGTGCGCATCATTCCGCGTGCGGCGGCCGCGCTGCCGGAGATCTCGCCGGACTTCAAGACCTTCACCTTCAAGGTGCGTCCGGGGATCTACTTCGACAACGACCCGGCCTTCAAGGGCAAGAAGCGCGAACTGACCGCACAGGACTTCGTCTTTGCGATCAAGCGCCACTACGACCCGCGCTGGAAGAGTGCCCAGCTCTATCTGCTGGAAGCCGACAAGCTGCTCGACCTCTCCGAGCTGCGCCAGGAATCGATCAAGAACAAGACCCCCTTCGACTACGACCGTGAAGTGCGCGGCGTGCGCGCCCTGGACCGCTACACGGTGCAGTTCAACCTGGGCAGCGCCAACCCCCGCTTCCACTACCTGATGACCGACAGCTCGGTCTTCGGCGCCGTGGCGCGTGAAGTCGTGGAAGCCTACGGCGACAAGATGATGGAGCACCCGGTGGGCACGGGTGCATGGCGCCTGAAGGAATGGCGTCGTTCCTCGCGCATCGTGCTGGAGCGCAACCCCAACTTCCGTGAAGAGCTCTACGCCGAGGTCGCCCCGGCAGACAATCCCGCTGCCCAGGCCTCGGCCGCGCGCCTGAAGGGCCGCAAGATGCCGATGCTCGACGAGGTGCACATCTCCATCATCGAGGAAGCCCAGCCGCGCTGGCTGGCCTTCCAGAACGCCGAGATGGATCTCATGGAGCGCCTGCCCAACGAGTTCGCCAACATCGCCATTCCCAACAACGAGCTGGCGCCCTTCCTGAAGAACAAGGGCATCCAGATGGAGCGCGGGCCGCTGGTGGATGTCACCGTGTCCTACTTCGGCATGGAGAACCCGATCGTCGGCGGCTACACCCCCGACAAGGTGGCACTGCGCCGCGCGATTGCCCTGGCCTACAACTCGCCCGAGGAGATCCGCCTCGTGCGCCGCAACCAGGCCGTGCCCTCCAACGGCCCGATCGCACCGCTGACCTTCGGCTTCGACCCCAAGCTGCGCAGCGAGATGAGCGAGTTCAACGTCGCCCGCGCCAAGGCGCTGCTCGACATGTACGGCTACGTGGACAAGAACGGCGACGGCTGGCGCGACCTGCCCGATGGCAAGCCGCTGGTGCTCGAGTACTCCAGCCAGCCGGACCAGACCAGCCGCCAGCTGCAGGAGCAGTGGCAGAAGGACATGAAGCGCATCGGCATCAAGATCGAGTTCAAGCTGGCCAAGTGGCCCGAGCAGCTCAAGCAGAGCCGCGCCGGCAAGCTGATGATGTGGGGCGTGGGCTGGAGTGCCGGCAACCCCGATGGCGACACCTTCCTGGCCCTGGGCTTCGGTCCGAACCGCGGTCAGGCCAACCATGCCCGCTTCGACCATCCCGAGTTCAACAAACTTTATGAGGCCCAGCGCAATCTGCCCGACGGCCCCGAGCGCTTCGAGCTGATGCAGCGCGCGCAGAAGATCATGGTGACCTACATGCCCTACAAGATCACGAGCCACCGGATCGTGACCGACCTCACCCAGCCGTGGGTGGTGGGGTATCACCGCAACCCCTTCGTGCGTGCGCCCTGGCAGTATCTCGACGTCGATACCGAGAAGCTGCCCAAGAAGTGATCGGCGTGATCAGAACGAATCGAACGATGGCCAGCGCCCTGCTGGCCATTTTTCTGTGTGCCGCTTCAATGGCCGGGCACGTGCGCGCACAGGGCGCTGCGACCGTGCCGAACGCCGAGCCGCGCGTGCTGCGCTACGCCTTCCCGGTGGCGGAAACCGGGTTTGATCCGGTGCAGCTGCAGGACCTGTATTCGCGCATGATTGCGGGCCACATCTTCGATGCCCCGCTGACCTTCGACTATCTGGCCCGGCCGGCGAAGATCATTCCTAACACCCTCGCGGAGCTGCCGGAAATCTCGCCGGACTTCACGCGCTTCACCTTCCGCCTGAAGCCGGGCATCTTCTTCACCGATCACCCCGCGTTCAAGGGCAAGAAGCGCGAGCTGGTCGCTGCCGACTACGTCTATGCCTTCAAGCGCATCTATGACCCGCGCTGGAAGAGTCCGCTGCTCTCCACCTTCGAGACTGCCAAGGTGCTGGGCTTGAGCGAGCTGCGCCGGCGCAGCATCGAGCGCAAGCAGCCCTTCGCCTACGACGAGCCGGTGGACGGCATCCGCGTGCTGGACCGCTACACCTGGGAGATTCGCCTGGCCCAGCCGAATCCGCGCTTTCACCTGCAGTTCACCGACGGCTCCACCATGGGCGCCGTGGCACGCGAAGTGGTGGAGGCCGAGGGCGACAACATCATGTCTGTGCCGGTGGGTACCGGCCCCTTCGTGCTGACGAGCTGGCGGCGCGGCTCGCAGATCGTGCTGTCCCGCAACCCGGGCTACCGCGAACGCGTCTTCGATGCCCAGCCTGCGCCGGACGATGCCGCGGCACAGGCGATTGCGCAGCAGATGCGCGGCCGCCGCCTGCCGATGCTGGACCGTGTGGAGATCTCGATCATCGAGGAGCAGCAGCCGCGCTGGCTGTCCTTCCTGAACGGCGAGCACGACTTCCTTGACCGCCTGCCGCCGCAGTTCGCGCCGATCGCCATCCCGAACAACCAGCTCGCCCCCAATCTGCAGCGGCGCGGCCTGCGCATGGACCGGCGCCTGCAGCCCGAGGTGGTGCTGACCTACTTCAACATGGACGACCCGATCGTGGGCGGCTACACGCCGGAGAAGGTCGCCCTGCGCCGCGCGATTTCGCTCGCCTACAACATCGACGAGGAAATCCGCCTCACGCGCGGCAACCAGGCTCGCGCCGCGCAGGGGCCGATCGCCTACGGCACCTACGGCTACGACGCGAAGTTCCGCAGCGAGATGAGCGAATACAGCCCGGCACGCGCCAAGGCCCTGCTGGACATGTACGGCTATGTCGACAAGGACGGCGACGGCTGGCGCGACCGGCCGGACGGCTCGCCACTCACGATCGAGCTGGCCAGCCAGCCAGATCAGCTCAGCCGTAACCTGAACGACACCTGGTTCAAGAGCCTGAAGGCCGTGGGCCTGCGCATGCGCTTCAGGATCCAGCAGTGGCCCGAGAACATGAAGGCCGCGCGCGCCGGCAGCCTCATGATGTGGGGCAGCGCCTGGGCGGCGGCCGGCCCGGACAGCGATTTCTTCCTCTCGCTCGCCTACGGGCCGGCGGCCAGTGAAGCAAACGACGCGCGCTTCGACCTGCCGGAATACAACCGCCTGTACGAAGCGCAGCAGCGCCTGCCCGACGGGCCGGAGCGCCTGGCCATGCTGCAGCGCCTGCAGCGGATGATGATCGCCTGGGCGCCCTATCGCTTCCACGTCACGCGCTACAGCACCGACCTGATGCACCCCGCGCTGCAGGGCTACCTCGGCCACCCCTTCCTGCGGCACTGGTGGCCCTTCGTGGACATCGACCCGGCTGCGCAGCGCGCTGCGCGGCGCTGACGCCATGCTGCGTGCCGGAGCTCACCCCTGAACGCCTTTTTCCAGCTGCTGCTCCTTTCGGTACCGTTGTTTGCGCTGGTGGCCGTGGGCTATGGCGCCAGCCGTCTGGCAGGCGTGTCCGAGCGGGTCACCGAGGCGCTAAACCGCCTGTGCTTCGTGGTGCTGCTGCCGGCCACGCTGTTTCGCCTGATGGCGCAGGCGCACGAGCTGCCGCCGGTGGATGTGCGTCTGCTGGGTGTGTACTTCGGCAGCTGCCTGGCGGTGTTTGCGCTGGGGCGACTCATCGGCGCACGCGTGTTTCAGCTCGACAGCACGGCCGGCTCGGTCTTTGCGCTGGGCGGGGTGTTCTCCAACATCGTGCTGCTCGGCCTGCCGCTGACCA
>DASSQC010000212.1:0-3048 GCA_035702705.1 Burkholderiaceae bacterium
GATTCTGGCCGAAATCAATCGAAATTAAGCCGCTGAGTATCAGTCAATCATCCATAAATCGTCGCCGGACAAGCGATGACGGCGATTTTGACTGATTCGCTCATTTATGGCCGAAAACGTCGTATTTCAACGCATGCTGCGCCCAACCCCCCTGTTCGCGCGACCTCGCCGATTTCGGCGATGCGCGAACTTCCAGCCCCGCCTAGGCTGGGTGCACTGATGACGCCAGACCCTGGGATTGGGACCCTGGGGTAGCGACCTCCCCGCGACTCTGCATCGTTTTCAGACCGGCCCTGCGCCGCGGTCCGGCTTGCCCTGCGCAGGCCGAACGGGCGCCGTGCCTTGTCCACCCCGTGCCAGCCTGGCCCGGGGTCCACGTCATGCATAACGCGAGGAGTTTCACCATGGACATGCCCGTTCAACGCGGCTCGGCCCGACTGCTGGCCGCCTTCAAATCCCGCTCGTTCTCCGAGGAAGCCCTGCGCGAGCTGGCGACCCACCTCGACAAGTCGCCGGCCGCCGTCGAGGGCGCGCTGGTCAAGGGCGGCAGCGCCGCCACGGGCGTGAGCCTCACCCTGTCCTACGCCGGCGACGACGTGCCCTGGTGCGGCAACGACATGAGCTTCTGGCTGCAGTGGCTGCGCAAGCATGGCGGCGGCGGCACGGTGCCCCATCGGCCGCGCATCATCATCAACGGCATCCCCTTCCCGGACTGGGTGCGCCTGGAACTGTCGGCCGGCGACGTGGTGAACCCCGCGCTGAACCCTGGCCAGGTGCAGGACATCGGCAGCCTTGCCGGAGGCCTGCGTGGCTGAGATCTGGCTGCCCGAGCGTGCCCCCGCCCGCGGGGGCACAGCCCTGGCCGACCCTGCGGCGCCGGGCGAACTCTGCGGCACGGATGCCAACCCGGCAGGCAACCTGCTGGGCAGCCTGCCGGTGCTGCAGGTGCACCCCACGCGGCGCTGCAACCTGGCCTGCGCGCACTGCTACACCGACAGCGGGCCAGCCGAGGCAGAAGCGCTGCCGGTGCACCTGCTGGCCGGCGCCGTGCAGGATGCCGCGGCCCTGGGCTACGGCCAGCTGGCCGTCAGCGGTGGCGAACCCCTGCTTTACCGCGACTTGGCCGCGCTGCTCGCGGCCGCCAAGGCCATGGGCATGATCACCACCGTGACCAGCAACGCCATGCTGGCCACACCGCGCCGGCTCGACGAGCTGGTGCCCGTGCTCGATGGCATGGCCGTGTCGATCGATGGCCGGCCCGATGAGCACGACCGCCTGCGCGGCCAGACGGGTGCCTTCGACAGGACGGTGGCCAACCTGGCCCATCTGCGCGAGCGCGGCCTGCCCTTTGCCTTCATCTTCACCCTGACCCAGCACAACGCCGACAGCCTGGCATTCGTGATCCGCCTGGCCGCCGAAACCGGCGCGCGCGCGGTGCAGGTGCATCCGCTGACCGCCGACGGTCGTGCCGCCCGCACCCTGAGCACGGCCGTGCCGGACCAGATCGAGCTGATGGCCGGCCTGATGGCGGCCGAGGTGCTTGGCGCGGACATGAACGTGCCCGTACAGGTGGACGTGCTGCTGCGCGAACAGATCGAGCACGCCTGCCGGCAGCTCGTGCCGCAGACCCCCGTGCGCCAGCTCGATCAGGCCGCCCCGGTGCTGATCATCGAGGCCAGCGGCCGCGTGCTGCCCTACACCCACGCCGTGCATCCTGCGCTGACCCTGGGCAGCCTGCACGAGGCCCGCCTGGCCGAACTGGCGGCGCGATGGCTGGGCGAGGGCCGCGCCGACCAGCTGGCACAGGCCTGCGCGGCCGCACGTGCGGCGCTGCTCAATCGGCCGGACCTGCTCGCCGCCTATTGGTACGACACGGTGGCCGAACACACCCACCGGCAAGCCGGCACAGCAGCGTGCATCAAGCCCATCGAGCCCGCCTGGGCCCTGCTGCGCGACCTGAAGGTCACGCCCTCGATGCGCAAGGCCGCCATGCTCTGAACGATCCCTGACCCATGCGGCGCTGCCGCATGGGTCAGCCTCGGGGCAGGCGGCGCAACACGTTTGCGGTCGATCCGAAGTCTTGCGGATTCAGCCCCGGGCCCGCGCGTCATCACACAGGCCCGGACGCAGCGGCGTGGTCTGAACACCGTGGGCGATCGGCGGACGCTTGCGCAACGCAACCAAGCATGGTTTTGCGTTCATTTGCGTTGCTTCAAATGAAGCTCTTCTCCCTTCTAGCCGAAGGGATTTGACCGACGTGGTTCAGGCAAGCGCTTCAGTGTTCCGGAAATAGGGCGAAAACAGCTGACATTTTCGTCAATCTCTAAATTTGATGATTCCTATATTTCTGAAATCCAGAAATCGCTCGAACGCGCGCTCAAGGAACCCGTCGATGTCACTGAACAATCTCCGCGTAGGCGTCAAGCTGGGTGCCGCATTTGCACTCCTGACCGCACTGATGTCGAGCATGGGGGTGTTTGCCCTCTTCGAACTGAGTGACGCCAACACTCGGCTGGAAACCGTCGTCAACGAAAACAATTACCGCACGGAACATGCAAACGATCTGAGCCAGGCGGTGCATGTCCTGGCGAAAACCTTGCGTACCGTCGCGTTGCTCGATGACCCTGCAGCCCGAGACAAGGAATCCGGCAGGATCCAGGACGCACGTGCCCAATACCTGCAGGCCTGGCAGGCGCTGGAAAAACTGCCGGCCAGCGGCGAGGCCGCGGCCCTGCGGCAAGCGATCGCCGCGATTCGCGACAAGACCATGCCCTTGAATGACCGGGTCATCGAGCTCGCGAAAGCCGACAACAGACAGGCAGCCGTCGACCTGCTGCTGCGGGAAGCCGGCCCCGCTGCGGACCGCTGGCAAGAGGCCATCGAGGCCTATCTCGAGTACGTCAAGGCCGACAGCAAGCGCTACTTCGAGGAAGCCGAAGCGGCCCATGGCCGAGCCATGACGCTGATGATCAGCTGCATGGCGCTTGCCGGCATCGGCGCTGCGCTGATGGGCTGGCTGATCAGCCGCAACATCACCCGGCGGCTGGC
>DASSQC010000213.1:0-6928 GCA_035702705.1 Burkholderiaceae bacterium
GACAGGCTCGTACGTGCCTCCCAGGCCGATTCGATGACGTTGGCAAGTGGTTGGCTCATTGCGGTTTCCAGTTCAGGTTGACGAATTCTTCGATGCGGTGTGCTGCAGTGACGCAGGCCTCCAGCTGATCCACCAGTGCGATTCGAATGTAGCCCTTGCCCGGGTTCCCGGCTGCCGTGTCGCGTGCGAGAAAGCTGCCCGGCAGGACGGTTACGCCCTGGCTGCGGAACAGTTCGCGCGCGAAGCCGGCGTCATCGCCCCCCGGGACCTGGGCCCAGAGGTAGAACGCGGCATCGGGCAGATCAGTCTTCAGGCAGCGCTGAATGATGGGCGTGACCTGCTCGAACTTCGCGCGGTATTGGGCGCGGTTCTCGGCCACGTGCTCATCGTCGGCCCATGCGGCTGCCGAGGCTGCCTGCACCGTGGGGCTCATCGCGCTGCCGTGGTAGGTGCGGTACAGGAGGAACTGTTTGAGCAGGCGGGCGTCACCGGCGACGAAGCCACTGCGCATGCCGGGCACGTTGGAGCGCTTGGACAGGCTCGAAAACACGACAAGGCGGGCGTAGTCTGCCCGACCGAGCCGCTGCGCCGCCTCGAGCGCACCCAGCGGCGCTTCGTCTCGGAAGTAGATCTCTGAATAGCACTCGTCCGAGGCGATGATGAAGTCGTGGGCATCGGCCAGTGCGAAGAGCGTCGCCCATTCATCGAGACTCGAGACACGGCCGCTCGGATTGTTGGGCGAGCAGACGAACATGAGCTGCGTCTTGGCCAGCACCTCGAGGGGTACCGACTCGTAGGGCACGCGATGGCCTTGCGAGGGATCAGCGTTGACGAACCAGGGCGCCAGTCCAGCGAGCAACGCTGCACCCTCGTAGATTTGGTAGAACGGGTTGGGACAGATCACCCAGCCGCCGCGCTGGCGATCAAGCACGGTCTGGGCAAATGCGAAAAGCGCCTCGCGTGAGCCGTTCACCGGCAGAACCTGGGTGGCCGGATCCGGCGCCGGAATGCCATAGCGCCTGCCAATCCAGCCTGAAATCGAGTTGCGAAGCGCATCCGAACCCAGCGTGGTGGGATAGGACGCAAGGCCGCCCAGGTTTGCCGTGATGACGTCGCGGATGAACTGCGGCGTGGGGTGTTTGGGCTCGCCAATCGACAGGTTGATCTGGGCTCGATCGCTTGGCGGCGTGACACCCGAGAACAAGGTGCGCAGTCGCTCGAAGGGGTACGGCACGAGCCGCGCAAGGTCTTGATTCATAGGCCTTTTCTAGTCCTTCGGAGCATTATACGGAGCGCAATTCGCACGCATTTCGGCTCGGGACGCGATGTTAAGATCGCCGCAGAGCCGAGCCCCCGCGGCTCTTTTTGTTTGCCTCACGCGCCTGGCGGGGCAGATCCTGTTGGCTTCATCCTTGCGGGTCCATCGTGCGCCTCACTCAAATCAAGCTGTCCGGATTCAAGTCATTCGTCGATGCCAGCACGATCAATGTGCCGGGTCAGCTTGTGGGCATTGTGGGGCCCAACGGCTGCGGCAAGTCCAATGTGATCGACGCCGTGCGCTGGGTGCTGGGTGAGTCCAAGGCCAGCGAGTTGCGTGGCGAGTCGATGCAGGACGTCATCTTCAACGGCTCGACCAACCGAAAGCCGGCCGGGCGTGCCAGCGTCGAACTCGTGTTCGACAACGCGGCCGGCCGTGCTGCAGGTCAGTGGAGCCAGTACAGCGAGATTTCAGTCAAGCGCGTGCTGACGCGCGACGGCACGTCGAGCTATTACATCAACAACCAGAGCGTGCGCCGCAGAGACGTCCAAGACATCTTTCTGGGCACCGGTCTCGGTCCGCGTGCATACGCCATCATCGGGCAGGGCATGATCAGCCGGATCATCGAGTCCAAGCCCGAGGAGCTCCGCGTCTTCCTCGAGGAGGCTGCCGGCGTCTCCAAGTACAAGGAGCGACGGCGCGAGACCAGCAACCGCCTTCAGGACACGCGAGAGAACCTGACACGCGTCGAGGACATCCTGCGCGAACTCGGCTCGCAGCTCGAAAAGCTCGAGGGCCAGGCCGAAGTCGCCACACGCTACAACGCGTTGACCGCCGATGGAGACGAGAAGCTTCTGCTGCTCTGGGCCGCACGGCGCGAGGAAGCGCGGCTGGAGCGCGAAAAGCTGCTGAGCCTGGTCGAGCGCAGCCAGACCGATCTCGAAGCCCAGATGGCGCAGCTGCGCGAGTGCGAAGCGCGTCTGGAGGAGATCCGTGTCGCACATTACGCCGCAAGCGATCGGGTGAATCAGGAACAGAACGCATTTTTCGGCGCCAAGAGCGAGGTGATGCGCCTGGAGAGCGCCATTCAGGTGGTTGTCGAGCGTCGCAACCTGCTTCAGCAGCGCCTGGCCCAGATCGTTGAGCAGAAGCAGCAATGGGCGCAGCAGGCTGAGGATGCCGCCGCCCGGCTGGAGGCACTCGCCATCGAGCGTGAGCAGAGCGAAGAGAAGGTTGCCGCGGCCGAGGAGGTGCTGGCTCGCGCCGAAGATGGCGTTCCTGAGGCACAGGCCAGACTGGACGATTGTCTGGCGGTCGTGGATGCATGCCGCACGGAGGTCAGCGATGCCGACCGCGAGTTCCGCGTTCTCGGCAATGAACGGCAGTCGCTGCAGACCCAGTTCAACCAGGTTCAGATCCGTCTCGACAAGCTCACTGCCGAACAGAAGGGGCTGAGCGCTCCGGACGAGCAGCGACTTTCCGTCCAGCAGGCCGAGGCGGAACGGGTCGGTGCGGAACTGGAGGTGCTGCAGGCGCAGGTGGAAGAGAACCAGCACCGGCTGGCCGACGCCGATGAGCAGCGCACCACCGCCCAGCAGGAGCTGTCTGCAGCCACGGCGCTGCTGTCGGAGCTGCAGGCCAAGCAGAGCACCCTGACCAGGGTTCAGGAAGAAGCCCAGGCGGGCTCGCGCATCAAGCCCTGGCTGGCCAAGCATGGGCTCGACAGCGTGCAGCGCCTTTGGCAGAAGCTGCACACCGAACCGGGCTGGGAGACCGCGGTGCAGGCCGTGCTGCGCGAGTGTGTTCAGGCCGTCGAAGTGGGCGACCTGAGCCGCGCCGGCGGCTTTGCCACCGACGCCCCACCGGCGCGTCTCGCGTTCTACAGCGGGCTGACGGTCGCGCCGATTCCGCCGAGTGGGCCGCTGGTGGCGCTGATCGACCGCGTACGAATCAACGACAACGGCCTGCGCGGTGTGCTTACCGAGTGGATGCATGGCGTGTTTGTGGCCGAGGATCTGCCAACCGCCATGGCGCAGCGCGGGCAGTTGGCGGCCGGCCAGCGCATCGTGACCAAGCAGGGGCACGTGATTGACCGGGTTTCGGTGCGCTACTACGCCCCTGAGGGTCCGGACGACGGCCTGCTGGCGCGCCAGCAGGAGCTGGAAGACATTGCCAAGCGCCTGAAGGGCCAGACGCTCATCGTCGACGAGACCCGCAACCTGTTGAGCCGCTCGGAAGGTGCAGCGCAGGAGGCTCGCGGCGCCCTGCAGACCCAGCGCATACGTGCACAGGAGCTCACGGCCCGGCTGCACCAGGCGCAGATGGAAGTTGCAACACTGACGCAGCGTGTCGCCGAGCACAAGGCACGCAGTCAGCGCCTCGAGGAAGACCTTGCCGAATGCCATGCTCAGATGGAGTCCCTGCAGGCACGCATGGACGAGATCGACAACCGCATGAGCGACATGGACGCAAGCCTCGGGGAGCGGCAGCAGAAGCTTGAAGACGCCCGCTTTGCCGCGGATGAAGCGCGCGCAGCATTGGATCAGGCTCGCCAGGCGGTCAATACCGCGCAGATCGGGCTGCAGCAGGTGCGTTTCGAGGTGCAGAGCATCAGCACCCGCGAGTCCGATGCGCAGCGACTGCTGCAGATGGCGCAGGACCAGGATGCGCGGCTGGCCGCAGACGACGAGCAGATCCGCGCAGAGTTGGCCACCATTTCCGAAACCCAGGCCGCCACGGGTCTTCAGGATGCGCTGGCCGTGCTGGCTACGAGAGAGGACGCACTGGCCCGCGTACGTACGGAGCTTGACGGCCTCACCCAGCAGCTGCGCGACGTGGACGCCGAGAAGATGCGCATCGAACAGGTCCTGCAGCCGGCGCGCGATCGAGTGACCGAGATGCAGCTCAAGGAGCAAGCCGCCCGCCTGAACCAGGAACAGTTCGACACCCAGCTGGCCGAGCGCCAGGCTGATGTGCCTGCGCTGATCGAGAAGCTGGCCACGCTGCCTGGCGCCTCCGGCAAGCCAACCCAACTGCAGGCCGAAGTCAACCGCATCACGCGCGAGATCGAGGCCCTCGGTCCGGTGAACCTGGCTGCCCTGCAGGAACTCGATCAAAGCCGCGAGCGCAAGCAGCACCTGGACAGCCAGTTCAAGGACCTCACGGAAGCCATCACCACACTCGAAGACGCCATCCGCAAGATCGATCTCGAGACGCGCGACTTGCTGCAGAAGACCTTCGATGAAGTCAACGGGCACTTCGGCCGCCTGTTTCCGGCGCTGTTCGGCGGTGGCAACGCCAAGCTTGTCATGACGGGCGAGGAGATCCTCGATGCCGGGGTACAGGTCATGGCCCAGCCGCCGGGAAAGCGCAACAGCACCATCCACCTGCTGTCGGGCGGCGAAAAGGCCCTGACTGCGACGGCACTGGTCTTTGCCATCTTCCACCTGAACCCGGCACCGTTCTGTCTGCTGGACGAAGTGGACGCGCCGCTCGACGACGCAAACACCGAGCGCTACGCCAAGCTGGTCACGCAGATGAGCGACGTGACTCAGTTCATCTTCATCAGTCACAACAAGATCGCCATGGAAATGGCGCAGCAACTGGTCGGCGTAACGATGCAGGAGCAGGGGGTTTCCCGCATCGTGGCCGTCGACATGGCCGAGGCTGCGCGCATGGCTGAGGCCTGATGGCGGGCATGGTGTAGGCTCGCGGCCGATTTCCTCACATCAATGACGCGCATGTCCACGATGCGCAAGGGTTGAGCATGCAACTGCTGGTGTCTTTGCTGGTGCTGGGTGCGGTGTTCGTGGCCGGCGTGTGGGTCTGGGGCAGGGTTCAGGCCAGCCGCAGCGCGCGTGTCGACGCGTTCGAGCTGGCCCACGAACAGCAGACCAGTCTGCTGCGCCAGACACGTGCAGAGCCCGCGCTCGCCCTGCCCATGGAGGCCATCACAGCTGCCGAGGTCACTGCGCGCATCGGTGCCGATGCCGTGGTGCTCGAGGCGGGCCTGGATGCGGACACCGAGATGGTGGCGCGGCTGGTTGCGCAGCAGCCGCTGGAGGAATCAAGGATCCGCGAGCTTGCCGGCGCACGGGCGGCGGTGGGCCGCCGCCCGGTGCGCTATGCCTGGCTGTCGGAGGCGCCGTCCATCCTCGACATGGGGCTGACCCTGGCGGATCGCACCGGTGCCGTCGGTGACGCCGAGCTGAGCCACTTTCTGCGTCTGGTCGATGAGGTGGCCGACCTGCTCGGCGCCGACGTCGAGGTCGAGCCCGTGGAGGCGGCGATTGCCCGCAGCCGGCTGCTCGATGCGCAGTGCGCAACGCTGGATACGCAGCTGCACCTGCATCTTTCCGGCCCGAGCGAGCCGAGCGGCGAGGAACTGGCCGCCGCAGTGCGCTGGGCGGGTATCACCAGTGCGCTCAAGGACGGCGCCTACCCGCTGCAGGACGCGCAGGGCAGGGAGCTGGCGCGCGTCGTGCCGCGCCCCGGTCGTCGCGAGGGTTTCGTCACGCTGGTGGTGGATGTGCCGCGCGCTCCGCACGGCGCGCTGGACGCTGCGCTGGATGCTGCTGCAAGGATGGCCGAGATGCTCAATGCCATCCTGGTGGATGACAACGGGCGGCCGCTATCCGACGACGCGCTCGCCCTGATCCGCGCACGCCTCACGGACGTGGTGCGCAAGATGACCGAAGCGGGTCTGGCGCCGGGATCCGAGCGGGCTCGCCGCGTCTTTTCCTGAGCCTTCATGACCGCTGATCTCTTCTCCGGCGCCGGTCTGGCCGACGCGCAGGCCGCGGCGCGTGCGCTGGCCCTGCGCACCGAGCTGCAGCGCTATGCCCACGCCTACTACGTGCTCGACGCGCCGTTGGTGCCGGACGCGGAGTACGACCGGCTGTATCACGAGCTCGAGGCACTGGAGCAGCGCTTTCCTGAACTGCGTACGCCGGATTCCCCCACGCAGCGCGTGCTGGGTGCGGTGCTCGATGGCTTCGCCACGGTACGCCATGCGGTGCCGATGCTGTCGATCCGTACCGAGACCGATACCACCGCCGCCGGGGCGCAGGCCTTTGATGCGCGAGTGCGCAAGGAGCTCGGGCTGGCCGACGATTCCGGTCCGGTGGCCTACGCCGTCGAGCTCAAGTTCGACGGGCTCGCGATCAACCTGCGCTATGAGCAGGGCGTGCTTGTGCAGGCTGCCACGCGGGGTGATGGCGAGGTCGGCGAGGATGTCACCCAGAACATCCGCACCATCGGTCAGATTCCGCTGCGCCTGATGGGTGAGGCACCTGCGGTGCTCGAAGTCCGCGGCGAGGTCTACATTCGCCGGGACGATTTCGAGGCCATGAATGAACGCCAGCGTGCTGCCGGCGAGAAGACCTTTGTCAATCCACGCAATGCCGCCGCGGGCGCTGTGCGCCAGCTCGACTCCCGCATTGCCGCACAGCGGCCGTTGTCCTTCTTCGCCTACGGCCTGGGCGAGGTGCGCGGCTGGAGCCTCGTCGACCAGGCCGAGGCGACGCACAGCCAGGTCATTGATGCGTTGGCAGTCTTCGGTCTGCCGGTCAATGCCAACCGCGACGTGGTGCAGGGTGCCGAGGGCCTGACCCAGTTCCATGCCCGCATCGCCGCGGCTCGCGACAGCCTGCCCTTCGACATCGACGGCGT
>DASSQC010000214.1:0-3192 GCA_035702705.1 Burkholderiaceae bacterium
ACCTCGCCGGTACCGTGCACCAGGCCGGTGAGCTGGGCAATGGTCTCGGCGGCCTTGGCGTTCTTGGCCACGAATCCGCTGGCACCCAGCTCGGTGGCACGCGCCATCTGCTCCCTGGCATCGGCACTGGCCAGCACCAGCACCGGCAGGCTGCGCACCCGCGGCACGCGCGAGCCACGCACACGCTGGATCAGCTCGAAGCCGTCGATCTTGTCCATGGCCAGACCCGTGACCACGGCGGCGATCGTCGGATCGGTGAGCAGCGCCGACCAGGCCGCCTCGCCATCGCTGACCTCACGGATCGTGAAGGCCTCAGACAAGGGTTTGGCAATGGCGGCGCGCACCATGCGCGAGGCGTCCGCGACCAGCAACCTGGGTCGATCTGCCATAGGTGAATCCTGTCCCCGACGTATGTTCTTCTGGGCATTCGGCCGGTTTGCATGCGCCGATCTGCCGCCGGAATTCTCCCGCGAAACGGCGGGCGCGGCGCACTGCGCATTTCGGCTGGCGGCGCTGTGGTGTGCTTCAGAGGCAACGCCGCCTTGTTCAGCCCTTCACGAAGCCCATAAAATCAAGGGCTTACGCTGACCGGAGACGCAGAATTGCGCTTTCACAACCGCCTGCCCCTGCCTGCCGCTGACAGCCTGCGCGCCGCCCTGCTGTGTGCACTCGTCAGCCTGTCGGCCCCCAGCCTGGCGCAGACGGCCGCGCCGGCAAGCCAAAAGGGCCAGGCTGCCGCGCCTGCATCCGAATCCACGCTCGACCACCTGATCCACAAGCTGGAAACCGGGGCCAAGGATGTGGCCACCGGCGCCGCAGGCCTGGCCAGCGACCTGGTCATGAATGCCATGGGCCTGCTGGGCGTGCGCTACCGCATGGGCGGCAACGACGCCGACAGCGGCCTGGACTGCTCGGGTCTGGTGCGCCTGGTGTTCCAGCAGACTTTCGGTCTGGTGCTGCCGCGCCGCTCGGCCGACATCAGCCAGCTGGGCGAAAAGGTCGACCGCAAGGAACTGCGCCCCGGCGACCTCGTCTTCTTCAACACCCTGCGCCGCGCCTACTCGCACGTGGGCATCTATGTGGGCGACGGCAAGTTCCTGCATGCGCCCTCATCCGGCGGCGAGGTGCGCGTGGAGAGCATGAACATCCCCTACTGGGACAAGCGCTTCAACGGTGCACGCCGCATCGAACCGGCCGAGCAGACCGCCACCGCCGCGCCCAACGCCGCACCGGGCACTGCGGCTGCCCAGGCGCAGGACGCTGCCCGCGCGGCCGCCATCCTGAATGGCGTGATGGGCATCAATGCCGCCAATGCCGCTGCCAATGCGGCGGCCAGCCAAACCGCCGTGCCCGCGGGTACAGCGGGCAGTGGCCCCATCGCCACGCCAACGACAGATCGCCGCTGACCGCCCGGCGCCGCCCCCACCCACTCACCCAGGCGGCATACTCCCCGCATGACGCAGAGCATTGAACCGGGGCGCGCCCAGACGCTGCCCGAACCCCGCGGCAAACTGAACTGGCGCGACCTGCTCAGCTGGATGCGGGAAGACCACCTCATCACCAAGGAAGAAGCCCAGCGCATCTTCCAGCGCTGCGCCGCCACCACCAGCAGCCAGCACCCGCTGGTGCGTCTGGCCAGCGTGGGCGTGCACCACCGCGGTGACGGCCGGCTGATGGACATGGACTTCTTTGCCGGCTGGCTGGCCAAGCGCGCCAAGCTGCCATATCTGAAGATCGACCCGCTGAAGGTGGATGTGGGCCGCGTGGCCGATGTGATGAGCATCACCTACGCCGAGCGCAACCTCGCCTTGCCCATCAGCATCGGCACCAGCGAGGTGACCATCGCCACCTGCGAGCCCTTCGACACCTTCTGGATCCCGGAGATCGAACGGCACACAGGCAAGCGGGTGAACCTGGTGGTGTCCAGCCCGGCGGACATCCTCAAGTACACGACCGAGTTCTACGCGCTGGCCAAGAGCGTGAAGGCCGCGCAGCGCGCCGGCGTGGCCAACGCCACCAGCAGCTTCGAGCAGCTGGTGGAGCTGGGCCGCAACAACCGCCAGCTCGACGCCAACGACCAGGGCATCGTGCAGGTGGTGGACTGGCTGTGGCAGTACGCCTTCGATCAGCGCGCCAGCGACATCCACCTCGAGCCGCGGCGCGAGCTGGGCATCATCCGCTTCCGCATCGACGGCGTGCTGCACACGGTCTACCAGCTGCCCATGGGCGTGATGAACGCCATGACCAGCCGCATCAAGCTGCTGGGCCGCATGGACGTGGTGGAAAAGCGCCGCCCGCAGGAGGGCCGCATCAAGACCAAGAATCCGGGTGGCGACGAAGTGGAAATGCGCCTGTCCACCCTGCCCACGGCCTTTGGCGAAAAGCTCGTCATGCGCATCTTCGACCCCGAAGTCGCCGTGCAGGGTCTGGATGAACTCGGCTTCTCGCCACGCGACGCAGAGCGCTGGACCACGCTGACGCGCAGCCCGCACGGCATCATTCTTGTGACCGGCCCGACCGGCAGCGGCAAGACCACCACCCTGTACTCCACCCTGCGGCGCCTCGCCACCGACGAGGTGAACGTCTGCACCATTGAAGACCCGATCGAAATGATCGAGCCGGCCTTCAACCAGATGCAGGTGCAGCCCGGGCTGGACGTCACCTTTGCCTCCGGCCTGCGCAGTCTCATGCGCCAGGACCCGGACATCATCATGGTCGGTGAAATCCGCGACCTGGAGACCGCCGAGATGGCGGTGCAGGCCGCCCTGACCGGCCACCTGGTCTTCAGCACCCTGCACACGAACGATGCCCCCAGCGCGATCTACCGCCTGATGGAGCTCGGCGTGCCCAGTTACCTGATCAACGCCACCGTGCTGGGCGTGCTCGCGCAGCGCCTCGTGCGCAGCCTGTGCCCGCACTGCAAGCAGCCCGACGAGCGGCTGGATGCCGAGGGCGTGAACGACATGATCAAGCCCTGGAAGGTCAAGGGCGGCTTCACACCGTACAAGCACGTGGGTTGCCTGGAGTGCCGCAACACCGGCTACAAGGGCCGCAGCGGCCTGTTCGAACTGATCGGCATGAGCGAGGCGATGAAGGCCCGCGTGACCGAGTCGCCCGACCTCATGGCCCTGCGCCAGCAGGCTGTGGACGACGGCATGACCCCGCTGCGCCTGGCCGGCGTGACCAAGGTGG
>DASSQC010000215.1:0-2197 GCA_035702705.1 Burkholderiaceae bacterium
GGCCATGGCCGAGCTGCCCAAGGCGACGACGCCCAGGGCGATCAGGGTTTTGATAAAGCGCATGGTTTCCGTTCCTTTATGAATGTGCGCCACAGTTCGGGCTGCGGCGTCATGGGGGCGAAGTCTGAAGCGTTTTCCGGGCCTTGTCCCTTGGAATAAATGATATCTACGCAATTTCCGCTCAAGTTTTGGAAAACCTCGACGGATTGGGGAGGCGGGTTGGCATCTCCGCAACGCTTTTGAGAGATCTTGTGAACCCCGTGATGCAAGTGACTGAATCCGATCTGCAGCGTGGCGCACGGGCTCGCCAGCTCCTCGCTGCAATCGGTTGCAGCCCGGGCCTGCGCGCATGCCGCCCGCGGTGGGCTAGGCTGCCCGGTCTCGCCCTTGCAGCGCGCCCGCGCCCCGGCGCCAGCCGGATCGGCCGAGTGCCCGGTCAGTTGCGCTCATCCGGGCTGATGCCGCAGGCCCCGCGGCGTCGATGCCGGCAGGCAGCTGAATCGCATCTCGCGCCTGTGGTGCGGCCTTCCAGGGCAAAGTGGCTGGAAACCCGCACCAGACAAGCGGGTCGCCTTGCCGCCCCAGGCCCGGCGGGCTTCGGCAGGCTGAGCGTCCGTACAGACCCGGCGTCCGCACGGACCGCGCGGCCCGGCCGAGCCGCACCCCGTCGATACAATCCCGCCCTTTCTGCGAGCCGTCACGCACACTCGCGCGCGGCGCGGCCGGCGACCTGAGGGCGCCGAACGCTGCAGCCCCAAGCGCGCCGGCATGCCGGGCATGAACACGGCGCCGCCCCTCCGAATTGCCACCGATCAGCACCATGGCCACCTCCAACGCGTACAGCGAAGCCTCGATCCGGGTCCTCAAGGGCCTGGAGCCGGTCAAGCAGCGCCCGGGCATGTACACCCGGACCGACAACCCGCTGCACATCATCCAGGAAGTGATCGACAACGCCTGCGACGAAGCCCTGGCGGGCTTCGGCAAGCACATCGAAGTCACGCTGCGCCGCGACGGCGCCGTGGTGGTGGACGACGAAGGCCGCGGCATCCCCTGCGGCCTGCACCCCGAAGAGAAGGTGCCCGTGGTGGAGATTGTCTTCACCCGCCTGCACGCCGGCGGCAAGTTCGACAAGGCTTCCGGCGGCGCCTACGCCTTCTCCGGCGGCCTGCACGGCGTCGGTGTGAGCGTGACCAACGCCCTGGCCACGCGGCTTGAAGTGACGGTGAGCCGCGACAAGCAGGTGCATCACCTGGTGTTCGGCAATGGCGGCGAGGTGATCGAGCCGCTCAAGACCCGCGCCGCCACGGCCGAGGACAAGAAGCAGGGCACGCGTGTCGTCACCTTCCCGGACGGGAAGTACTTCGATTCGCCCGTGATCCCGCAGGCGGAACTGGCCCGGCTGCTGCGCAGCAAGGCGGTGCTCTTGGCCGGCGTGCGCTTCACGCTCAATGTGGAGAAGACCGGCGAGAAACAGAGCTGGCTCTACAAGGACGGCCTGCGCGGCTACCTGATGGCAGAGCTGCAGGGCGCCGAGCCGGTGATCCCGCCCTTTGCCGGCGAGCAATTTGCTCCGGCCGGGCACGAGACCTTCGCCGAAGGCGAGGGCGGCGAGTGGGTGGTGGTCTGGACCGAGGACGGCAACCTGATCCGCGAAAGCTTCGTCAACCTCATCCCGACCACGGCCGGCGGCACGCACGAAAGCGGCCTGCGTGAAGGCCTGTTCGGCGCGGTGAAGAGCTTCATTGATCTGCACAGCCTGCTGCCCAAGGGCGTGAAACTGCTGCCGGAAGACGTGTTCAACCGTGCCAGCTTCATCCTGAGCGCCAAGGTGCTGGACCCGCAGTTCCAAGGCCAGATCAAGGAGCGCCTGAACTCGCGTGACGCCGTGCGCCTGATCGGCGGCTATGTGAAGCCGCAGTTGGAGCTCTGGCTCAATGAACATGTGGCCGAGGGCAGGAAGCTCGCCGAGCTGGTCATCAAGCAGGCGCAGAGCCGCCTGCGCAGCGCCCAGAAGGTGGAAAAGCGCAAGAGCAGCGGCGTGGCCGTGCTGCCGGGCAAGCTCACCGACTGCGAGAGCACCGACATCTCGCGCAACGAGATCTATCTGGTGGAGGGTGACTCCGCCGGCGGCAGCGCCAAGATGGGTCGCGACAAGGAGTTCCAGGCCATCCTGCCCCTGCGCGGCAAGGTGCTCAAC
>DASSQC010000216.1:0-5499 GCA_035702705.1 Burkholderiaceae bacterium
GGTGAGGCCGAGCGCGACAAGCACCCGCTGCTGCTCAAGCTCATCAGCCGCCTGCTGCTGCCGCTGGCCGCGGTGGTGGCCGTGCATCTGTTCATGCGTGGCCACAACCTGCCGGGTGGCGGCTTCATTGCCGGGCTGGTGCTGGCGATTGCCATCATCCTGACCTATGTGGCCAACGGCCAAGCCTGGATGGGCCAGCGCGCAAGCGGAGACTATCGGCCCTGGATCGGCTGGGGTCTGCTGGTCGCGGGTGCGGCCGGCATCGGCAGCTGGTTCGTGGCGCACCCCTTCCTGACCAGCACCTACGACTACCCCTGGCTGCCGGGTGTGGGCGGTGTGCCGCTGGCCAGTGCATCCGTCTTTGATCTCGGCGTGTTCCTGACGGTGGTGGGCGCCACGGTGCTTGCGCTCCTTGCGATCGCGCGCCTCACCGCCGGAGGCAAACCCACATGGAAGTGAGCTTCTTCTCCGTCCAGGGGCTGATGGCCCTGGGCGTCGGCATCCTCACGGGCACCGGCATCTGGCTGATGCTGCGCGCGCGCACCTTCGACCTCATCCTCGGTCTCACACTGCTGTCCTATGCGGTGAACCTGTTCATTTTCCTGATGGGCCGCATCAAGGTCGGTGCGCCGCCGATTGTCGAGAAGGGTGTGCCGCCCACGCTCGCGAGCTATGCCGACCCGCTGCCCCAGGCGCTGGTGCTCACGGCCATCGTGATCAGCTTTGCACTCACGGCTGTGATGCTCGTGATCGCCCTGCGCTCGCGCGCCGAGACCGGTTCGGATCATGTGGACGGGGAGGAGCGATGAACCCCGTGCAATGGGTTGCCGAGTCGCTCTGGGCGCACTGGATCATTGTCCCGATCGTGCTGCCCTTGATGCTGGGCGCAGCGCTCATCCTGCTCGAGCGCACCCGGCCGGGCTGGGTCGGTGCCCTGTCGGTGTTGGGCGTGGCCGCGCTGCTCGTCGTCAATCTCGGCCTGCTCGCCAAGGCCGACACCGGGCAGATCAGCGCCTACCTGCTGTCGAACTGGAAGGCGCCCTTCGGCATCGCGCTGGCGCTGGACCGGCTCACCGCCCTCATGCTCGTGCTCACGAGCGTGGTGGCACTGGCGGCACTGGTCTATGCCCGCGCGGGCGACGATCGGCGCGGCGCGCTCTTCCACAGCTTCTTCCAGTTTCAGCTCATGGGTCTGAACGGCGCCTTCCTGACGGCCGACCTGTTCAACCTGTTCGTGTTCTTTGAAGTGCTGTTGATCAGCTCATATGCCCTGCTGCTCCACGGCGCAGGCGCCGCGCGCCTGAAGGCCAGCGTGCACTACATCACCTTCAACCTGGCGGCCAGTGCGCTCTTCCTCATTGCCGTGAGCCTGCTCTATGGCCTCACGGGCACGCTGAACATGGCGGATCTGGCCGTGAAGGTGCCGCAACTCGGCCCGGAGAACGCACAGCTGGTGCAGGCCGCCGCACTGCTGCTGATGGTGGTGTTTGCCGTCAAGGCGGCGCTGCTGCCCCTGTACTTCTGGCTGCCCGATACCTACGCCGCGGCCACGGCGCCGGTGGCGGCACTGTTCGCCATCATGACCAAGGTGGGGCTGTATTCCATCGTGCGCACCAGCACGCTCATCTTCGGCAGTGATGCAGGCGCGGCCGCGGGCACGGTGCAGCCCTGGCTGGCGGTGCTGGCCATGCTCACCTTGCTGCTGGCGGCGCTTGGCACGCTCGCGGCCACGCGCCTGCGCGGCACCGTGGCCTACGGCGTGGTGGCTTCGGCCGGTGTGCTGCTGCTCGCGGCCGGACTGGCCCAGGTCGATACGGTCAGCGCTGGGCTGTTCTACCTCGTCAACAGCACCTTGGCGGCCTGCGCCATGTTCCTCGTGGCGGATCGCGTGCTGCTGTCGCGCCCGGTGGGGGGCGACACGCTGGCTGCTGCGGCCTTCGGTGCGGACCGCCAGCGGCTTGGCGTGATGTTCTTCATCGGCGCGGTGGCTGTGGCAGGCCTGCCGCCCCTGGCCGGCTTCTTCGGCAAGGCCCTGTTGCTCAAGGGTGCGGCAGATTCCAGCCTGAACGTGTGGGTGTGGGCCGTGGTGCTCATCTCCAGCCTGCTGCTGGTGGTGGCCTTTGCCCGCGCGGGCGCAAGCCTGTTCTGGGAAAGCGGCAACGAACGCACTGAGGGCGCGGGCTTCAGCCTTGCACGCGAACTGCCTGTGTGGGCGCTGCTGGGCCTGCTGGTGCTCACGAGCGTGATGGCGGGCTCGCTGTCGCGTTACACGCAGGCGGCCGCCGAGCAATTGTTCGAGCGCCAGACCTACATCCGCGCCGTGCTGGGCAAGGAGCCCGTACCGCCGGTGCATGACATCCGCAAGGAAATGAACGAGCGTGTGAAGGCCGGAGGCGAGAAATGAAGCTGCTGCCCTCCCCGCTCATGTCGCTCGTGATCGCCATCACCTGGCTGCTGCTCAACAACTCGGTGTCGCCGGGCAATCTCATCCTGGCGGCGCTCTTCGGCATCAGCATCCCCTGGTTCACGGACCGCTTCCGCGGCGAAGATCGGGCACGCATGAAGCGCCCCGGCACCATCATCAAACTTGGCCTGATCGTGCTCTACGACATCGTGATGTCCAACATCACCGTGGCCAAGCAGATCCTCGGCGCGGAGTCCAAGCTCAACCCGCAGTTCGTTTGGGTGCCGTTGACCATTCGCGATCCGCACGGCATTGCCGCGCTGGCCGGCATCATCACCATGACGCCGGGCACCCTGTCGGCCGATCTCACGCAGGACCGCACCCACCTGCTGATCCATGCCTTCAATGTCGATGACGAAGCCGAGCTGATCGCCGGCATCAAGGCCCGCTACGAAGCCCCGCTGCTGGAGATCTTCGAATGAACAGCCAGCACTTCAGAACGCAGATCCAGCATCCATGCACCTCTTCAGGCCAAAATGGCTGGAAGCCCGCATGGGACAAGCGGAAAGCCCTTTCGGTCGCTCAACGGGAGGCAGCGTCATGCTGAGCACCGTGCTGCCCATCGCCATCGGCGCCTTTGCGCTTGCACTGGTGCTCAACCTGTTTCGCCTGCTCAAGGGCCCCAGCCTGCCGGACCGCGTGCTGGCCCTGGACACGCTCTATGTCAACAGCGTGGCGCTGCTGCTGCTGATCGGCATCCAGTTCAAGACCATGCTGTTCTTTGAAGCCGCGCTCGTGATCGCGCTGCTCGGCTTCGTCGGCACGGTCTGCGTGAGCAAGTACATCAGCCGCGGAGACATCGTCGAATGAACGCCCTGCCTCTCTGGCTCGATGTGCTGGTTGCCGTGCTGATCCTGATCGGCGCCGTGTTCGCGCTGATTGGCTCCTGGGGCCTCGCCAAGCTCGGCGACTTTCTCAAGCGCCTGCACGGCCCCACCAAGGCCACCACACTGGGCGTGGGCTGCGTGCTCATCGCCTCCATGGTCTGGTTCAACGCCCAGGGCATGCTGTCCCTGCACGAGCTGCTGATCACCCTCTTCCTGTTCATGACCGCGCCGGTGTCTGCGCACCTGCTGATCAAGGCGGCGATGAAGATGGACGGGTCGATCAAGCCCAAGGAGCCCGCGGCCAGGCTCAAGCAAGGCGATTGAGCTTCTCCGCCAGCACCACCGAGCTGGTGGTCTTGACCACGCCGTCCAGCTCGCCGATCTCATCAAGCAGCGCATCCAGCTGGTTGCTCGACGCGGCGCGCACCAGCGCGAGGTAGTCGAACTCGCCGCTCACCGAGGCCAGCAGCGCCACTTCGGGCATCCTGCCCAGGCGCTTGACCACATCGCGCCCGCGCTTGGGCTCCACCGTCAGGCCCACATAGGCGCTCAAGCCGGCCTCCAGGCCGGCGCGGTTCACGCGCACGCTGTAGCCGGTGATCACACCGGCGCTCTCCAGCTTCTGCATGCGTGCGATTACGGTGGTGCGCGCCACACCCAGCTTTTTGGCCAGAGTGGTCACGCTTTCGCGCGCATTGGCCTGCAGCAGGGCCAGCAGGGCGCGGTCGGTGGCGTCGCTGACGAGACTCATGAATCAGACAAATTGTTTTCCATAAACAGCCAAAGTGTCGTTCATGCGCGCTGATTTGGCCAGTTTGTGCCTTCAATCTGTCTGCGCAGCTCTCTAGACTGCCGGGCGATCTGCGGGACCTAACGCACTCAACAGCGCCTGCTGCCCCGCGCAACCCCTCTCAGAGAGCCCATTCCATGAAGATCGTCCTGCTTGGCGCCGGCCACATCGGCCAGACCATCACCCGCCTGCTGACCGAAAGCGGCGACTACCAGCTCACCGTGGTCGACCAGGTCGCCGCGCCGCTGGAAAAGCTTAAGCCCCTCGCCGTCAAGACCGTCGTGGTGGACACCGAGGACGACGCTGCACTGAAGGCCGTGCTTGCGGGCCATGACGCCGTCATCAACGCCCTGCCGTATCACATGGCCATCAAGGTGGCGCAGGCGGCCAAGACCAGTGGGGTGCACTACTTCGACCTGACCGAGGACGTGGCCGCCACCAAGGCCATCATGGCCATGGCCCAGGACGCCAACACCGCCTTCATGCCGCAGTGCGGCCTGGCGCCGGGCTTCATCGGCATTGCCGCACATTCGCTCGCGCAGGCCTTCGACAAGATCGACGAGATCAAGATGCGCGTGGGCGCGCTGCCGGCCTTCCCGACCAACTCGCTCAAATACAACCTGACCTGGAGCGTGGACGGCCTGATCAACGAGTACTGCCACCCCTGCGAGGCCATCCATGAGGGCCGCCTCACGGAGCTGCAGGCGCTCGAGGGCATGGAGCACTTCTCGCTCGATGGCGTGGAGTACGAGGCCTTCAATACCTCCGGCGGTCTGGGCACCCTGTGCGACACGCTGAGTGGCCGCGTGCGCAACCTCGACTACAAGAGCGTGCGCTACCCCGGCCACAACGCGCTCATGAAGGTGCTGCTGCAGGAGCTGCGCCTGTCCGAGGATCAGGAGACGCTCAAGAACATCATGCGCAAGAGCGTGCCCACCACCATGCAGGACGTGGTGCTGGTGTTCATCACCGTCAGCGGCGAGAAGAACGGCGCCTACGTGCAGGAAGTGTTCGCGCGCAAGATCTTTGCCGAGCGCGGTGCAAAGCCCCTGTCGGCCATCCAGATCACCACCGCCGCGGGCATCTGCTGCGCCGTGGACCTGTTCCGCGAGGGCAAGCTGCCCAAGTCGGGCTTCATCCGCCAGGAGCAGATCCAGCTCGCCGACTTCCTCGCCAACCGCTTTGGCCGCGCCTATGAGGAGAGCGGCCGGGTCGAGTCGATTTCCTGAGTCAGTCGCCTGAATCCATGTCGTGATCGGATTCAGCCCGTACCCGGGAGCGTAGATGTCCATTTCATGCGGTTCTCCAGACCAAAATGGCTGGAAAGCCGCATGGGACAAGCGAGAAGCACTTGCAGATCGACGCTTCGCCGCGTCTGTGCCGTGCACGAGTGCTCTGCAAGCCGGCGCTTCCGCTAG
>DASSQC010000217.1:0-2094 GCA_035702705.1 Burkholderiaceae bacterium
GGTCGCCGTGCAGCGCCCAGGGCGAGCTGCGCCTGCAGGACGGCCGCGTGGCGCAATGGCGCATCCAGTCCTTCGGCCTGGGCAGTCTGCGGATCGACGGCGCCAATCACTACTTCAGCTGCACGAAGCGCTGCCGCATCAGCCGCCTGCCGCCGGGCGCGGCGGAGCTGCAGCAGGCGGCGGGCAAGTCGGCGGCGTCGCGCTGAGTACTGGCGCGGGTGAGGATCGTTTCCCACGGCCGATCACCGCGCGCCGCAGGGGCACCCTCGCTTGTCTGGCGCGCTTCTTCAAGCCATTTACCTCGGAGAGACGCATGAATGCTTGATCCTGCGATCAAAGCCCAGCGCTGGTGGGCGTTCTCGGGGCAAAGCGCCACGAAAAGCGCATGGAGCAAGCGAAATGCCCAATCGGCCTGAGCCTTGTCGCCGGCCGCCTGCGTGCTGCACAGATGCCCCTGACGTGCAGTGCTGTAGCCACCGCACTGCCCGCTAGCCTGCTCGCTGCACGACCATGAGGTGATAGGTGTTGCGCAGCCCCACGGCCTTGAAGCCGCAGGCCTCGTACATGAAGCGCGCCGGGTTCTGCGGGTGCACCGTGAGGGCGACCTGGCGGTAGCCCCGGGCCCAGGCCGCAGCCAGGGCGGCATGCATCAGGGGCTTGCCGAAGCCGCGGCGCTGGAACGGCGGCTCCAGCGCAATGCCCAGCTGCGGTGTCTCATCGTCGATGTAGCCGAGCCCCTGCTGGTTCGGCACCTGCCGCATCCAGCAGGCGCCGGCGTCCTGCCCATCCACAACGGCGACCACACCCACATCGGTGGGCGCGCCCCAGTCCTCGGCATAGATGCGCACCCCGGGGTGCTGCAGCACCTCGATGGGCCGCAGCGGCGCCGGCGGCGGATCCCAGAGCGCGATGTGCAGCCAGTGCCACAGGCGCGGCTGGTCGGAGGCAAGCAGTGGGCGAAGGTGCAGCAATTGGAGACCTGTTTCCGGGCGGTGAGTGCGACAGCGTACGGGCTGCGCGCCGCCCGCTGAAGGGGCCATCGCTGGTCTGGCGGGCGTTTTCAGGCCCTTGTGCCTCAGAAACCGCATGAATGCTCGGCCTCTTGGGCCGCATCTAGCAGCGATGCGGTTCTCCGCGGCAAACGGCTTCAAGAACCGCATGGGACAAGCGGGGAGGCTCTCCGGCGGTCTGTGCGACGACCTGCGCGGCGGACTGTGCGAAGCCCTGCCGCCGCGAGCGCCACACGCCCCGGGATCACGCAAGGCACTAGAGTTCCGGCTTCCTTGCACCTCTGCTCGCTTGTGCACGCATGCGCCCCATGACCCTGCAAGCCATGACCGCCACGCCATTCGCCCTGAGCCTGCTCGCCCTGGCAGGCGCCGTGTTTGCCCAGACTCCGGCCCAAACACAGGCCCAAATTCAGGCCCAAATACAGGCCCAAATACAGGCCCAGCCCCCCGCCCTGCTGTGCGGCGGCACCCGGCAGCCCGCCTTTGCCTGCACCACCCGCGCCCCGGCGGGGCAGCTCGCCCTGTGCGCGCCGGCAGCCGGCACGCGCGGCCCGCTGGAGCTGCGCTTTGCCGAACAGGACACCCCCGCGCGCACGGTGCACAGCGCGGTGCCCGGGCAGGCGCTGACAGCGGGCGGGTTCGGGTTTGCAGCCAGCCAGACACCAGGCAGCGAACGGGTCGCGCTGCGCTTTGAGGGGGCTGCAGGCAACCAGATGCTGATTCATCAGCGGGTGAACGGGCGCGAGATTGCCGGTTGGGTGAGCATCGATGCCGATGACGAATGGCACTACGAAGCGGTGTGCGAGCAGGTGACGGTCATGGCGCTGCCGACACTGCGCAGCCAGCTGGTTTGCGATCCGCACAACCAGCTTGGCGTCAAGAGCTGCCCCTGATCGATCTGGCCGTTATTCGTCTTTTTTCTGAATGTATCGAGCGCTTATCGCTTGACTGGTAGGTATCTTGACCCACTTCTTGCCGGCGTACTTCTGATCCGAAAGTGCACTTTTTTTGTGCGCCTTGAGGCGGTTCGGATCCGCCTGCTGCGCACCGCGCGGCACCTGCACACCCGCTTGCGCTTGACGCA
>DASSQC010000218.1:0-8444 GCA_035702705.1 Burkholderiaceae bacterium
GCTGATCTGACGCCTCATCGACCAAGAATGAACCTTGCCCTCTTCGACCTCGACCACACCCTGATCCCGCTGGACTCGGACTACCGCTGGACGCAGTTCTTCATCGCCCGCTGCCCGGCCGACGAGCAGGCCGCCCTGCATGCCATGAATGACAAGCTTATGGCTGACTATCACGCCGGCCGGCTGGATCCCAACGAGTCGCTGGCCTTCCTGATCGGGCTTCTGGCGCGCAAGCCGCGCGAGGTGCTGGAGGCCTGGCATGCCGAGTACATGCAGGCCGTGATCCTGCCGGCCATCAAGCCGCAGGCCCGCACGCTGGTGGAGCAGCACCGCGCCGCCGGTGATCGCCTCGCGCTGGTCACCGCCACCAATTCATTCGTGACCGCCCCCATTGCCCAGGCCTTCGGCTTCGAGGTGCTGATCGCCACCGAGCCCGAACTGGCACCCGAGCGCGGCTTCACGGGCCGCTGGGTCGGCACGCCCAGCTTCAAGGAAGGCAAGATCACCCGTGTGCAACAATGGCTGGCCCAGGAAGGGCTGGCGCTGGAACACTTCGCGCGCAGCCACTTCTACAGCGATTCGATCAACGATGTGCCGCTGCTCGAACGCGTGACCGACCCGGTGGCGACGAACCCGTCGCCCGCCCTGGAAGCGGTGGCGCGTGAGCGGGGATGGACAATCGTCAGGCTGTTTGATGATCAAGAAATTCATTGAAAAGGTCGAGCAGGTCTTCGGCCGCAAACCCCGTACCCGCAAGCCCGCGCTCAAGATCTCCAGCAGCGCGGAGCTCGGCATCCAGCCCGAGCTGGTCTCGCATCATGCGGTCCGTGTCACCCAGGTGCTTCAGGAAGCCGGCTTCAAGGCCTTTGTGGTGGGTGGTGCCGTGCGCGACCTGCTGCTGGGCATTGCGCCCAAGGACTTCGACGTGGCCACGGACGCCACGCCCGAGCAGACCGAGCGCCTGTTCCGGCGCAGCCGCATCATCGGCCGGCGCTTTCGCATCGTCCACGTGATGATGGGCAAGGAAACCATCGAGGTCACGACCTTCCGCGGCGCCAGCGACGAGGCCGCCCCCAAGGACGAGCATGGCCGCGTGCTGGCCGACAACACCTACGGCAACATGGAGTCCGACGCCATCCGGCGCGACTTCACGGTCAATGCCCTGTACTACGACCCGCAGACCCAGACCGTGCACGACTACGTGGGCGGCCTGAAGGATGTGCAGGCCAAGACCCTGCGCCTGATCGGTGACCCCGAGACCCGCTACCGCGAAGACCCGGTGCGCATGCTGCGCGCCGTCCGCTTTGCCGCCAAGCTCCAGTTTGCGCTGGAGAAGAAGACCGCCGAGGCCATCGGCCCGCTGTCCGACCTGATCCTGAACGTGCCACCGGCGCGTCTGTTCGACGAGATCCAGAAGCTGCTGCTCTCCGGCCACGCCGTGCCGACGCTCAAGCGTCTGCGCTCCGAGGGTCTGCATGGCGGACTGCTGCCCCTGCTGGATGTGGTGCTCGATGACCCCATGGGCGAGCGCTTTGTCTTTGCCGCGCTGGCCAACACGGATGACCGCGTGCGCCGCGGCCGGCCGGTCACGCCCAGCTTCCTGTTTGCGGCCCTGCTCTGGCACCAGGTGCTGGTCAAGGCCCGTGCCTATGAGGCGAAGGGCGAGCATGCCTACCCGGCGCTCAATCTGGCCATGAACGATGTGCTGGATCAGCAGTGCGACAGCCTCGCCATCCCGCGGCGCTACACGGCCGACATGCGCGAGATCTGGAACATGCAGCCGCGCTTCGAGCGCCGCGGCAAGCAGAGCATCAAGTTCGCCGAACACCCGCGCTTCCGCGCCGCGTTCGACTTCTTCCTGCTGCGTGCAGAAAGTGGCGAGGCCGAGGCCGAACTGGGCACCTGGTGGGCCGAATTCGCCGCGGGCGATGCCGATGTGCGCCACAGCCTGGTCGAGTCTCTCGCGCCCGCACGCAAGGAAGGCGGCCCGGCCAAGAAGCGCCGCCGCCGCAAGCCGGGCGGCGCTTCCGGCCAGGGCACCGACACGGCTGCCGCGCCTGCCGATGCGGGCAACGGCGCTGCACACTGAAGCGCCCGCACTGAACCCGCCTTGTGCACGCGCCCGTGACTGAGCAGCCAGTGCGCATTGCCATCGGTCTGGGCGCCAATCTGGGCGACCCCGAAGCGCAGCTGCGCGAGGCGCGAGGCCTGCTGGCACGCCACCCGGACCTGCACGAGCTCGCCTTCTCGTCCCTGTATGCCAGCGCGCCGGTGGATGCGCCGCCGCCCTGGTACGTCAATGCCGTGCAGGTGCTTGAGACACGGCTTGCGCCGCATGCGGTGCTCGCGCTGCTCAATGAGGTGGAGCAGGGGCTGGGCCGCGATCGTTCACGCAACGGCGGCGAGCGCAATGCGCCGCGCCTGATCGACCTGGATCTGCTGCTCTATGGCGATCAGCGCATCGACACCCCACACCTCACCGTGCCGCACCCGCGCATGCACGAGCGCGCCTTCGTGCTGCGCCCCCTGGCCGAGGTCTGGCCCGACGCCGCGATTCCCGGGCGCGGTCCGGTCAGGGACTGGCTGCCCGCTGTGGCCATGCAGGAGGTGCATGTGCGATGAACCCGACTGTGCTCAGCCAGTGGTCTGCGTATTGGACGACCGTCGGCCAGACCGTCGGGCTGCTGGTGCTGTCCAACGTGTTCATGACCTTTGCCTGGTACGCGCACCTCAAGAACCTGAACGACCGTCCCTGGTGGATTGCCGCGCTGCTGAGCTGGGGCATCGCGCTGTTCGAGTACCTGCTACAGGTGCCCGCCAACCGGATCGGCTACACCGTTCTGTCTCTGGGACAGCTGAAGATCATCCAGGAAGTGATTACCCTGTCAGTCTTCGTGCCCTTTGCCGTGTTCTACATGAAGGAGCCGTTCAAGCTGGACTACGTCTGGGCGGCGCTGTGCATGGTGGGCGCCGTCTACTTCATGTTCCGTTCGAGTCTTTGAACCTGATCTGCATCGATGAGCCTCGACCGCTACCGCCACATCGTTGTTGAAGGCCCCATCGGCGTGGGCAAGACCTCGTTCGCGCGCCGCCTGGCCGAGCGCCTGAATGGCGAGCTGCTGCTCGAGGCGCCCCAGGAAAACCCCTTCCTAGAGAAGTTCTACCGCGAGGGCAGCCGCCATGCGCTGGCCACGCAGCTCTTCTTCCTGTTCCAGCGTGTCGAGCAGCTGCGCGGCCTGACGCAGTTCGACTTCTTCGAGCGCCACGTGGTCTGCGATTTCCTGCTCGACAAGGACCCGCTGTTCGCACGGCTCACGCTCTCGGACGACGAGTACGCCCTGTATCGAAACATCTTCGATCACGTGCAGCCCCAGGCGCCACAGCCCGACCTCGTCATCCTGCTGCAGGCGCCCACGCCGGTGCTGTTCGAGCGCATCAAGCGCCGCGGCATTGCCATGGAACAGGGCATTTCCGAGGAGTACCTCGAACGGCTTGAGGAGAGCTATTCGCGCGCCTTCTACGACTATGATGCGGCGCCCTTGCTGATCGTCAACACCGAGGCGCTGAACCCGGTGGATCGCGAGAGCGACTTCGACCTGCTGCTTGAGCGCATTGCCGCAATGCGCTCGCGCCGCGAGTTCTTCAACATCGCCTGATCGCCTGGCCATCCGGGCGGCTGGCAAAAACAGTCTCTCGCCCGCCCATGAAGCTCGTCCACACCATCCAGGAATTGCGCGACCAGATGCGCGGGCGCGACAAGGTCGCCTTCGTGCCCACGATGGGCAACCTGCACGAAGGTCACCTGCAGCTCATGCGCTCCGCCGCCCTGCATGGCGACCCGGTAGTGGCCAGCGTGTTCGTGAACCGCCTGCAGTTCGGCCCGAACGAGGACTTCGACAAGTACCCGCGCACCCTGCAGGCCGATGCCGAGAAGCTGCAGGGCGCAGGCGTGTACTGCTGCTTCGCGCCGCTCGAAAAGGAGATGTACCCCGAGCCGCAGGAGTACCGCGTCAGCCCTCCGCATGATCTGGCCGACATCCTGGAAGGCGAGTTCCGCCCCGGCTTCTTCATAGGCGTGACCACGGTGGTGCTCAAGCTCTTCGCCTGCGTGCAGCCGCGCGTGGCGGTGTTTGGCAAGAAGGACTACCAGCAGCTGATGATCGTGCGGCGCATGTGCCAGCAGTTCCAGCTGCCCATCGAAATCATCGCCCACGAGACCGTGCGCGCCGACGACGGCCTGGCCCTGTCCTCGCGCAACGGCTATCTCAGCGCCGAGGAGCGCGCAGAAGCCCCGGTGCTCTACGCCCAGCTCAAGGCCGTGCAGCAGCAGGTCAAGGACGGCGCGCGCGATCTCGCCGCCGTGGAAGCCGCCGCCACCGGCGTGCTGAAGGACCGTGGCTGGAAGCCCGACTACATCGCCATCCGCAAGCGCAGCAACCTGCGTGCGCCGACGCCGGACGAACTGGCCGCCGGCGAGCCGCTGGTGGTGCTGGCCGCCGCCAAGCTGGGCGCGACCCGGCTGATCGACAACCTCGAGATCTGAGCCGCGACACGGCCCGGCAAGGCGGACAGCCAAGTCTGCAGGCGCAATCCGTCCGAAATTGATCTAAATCCGGAAACAAGATATCGGCTTTCCGCTTGTCTGATGCGCGGAAAGCCGGTTTTCCATGACCTCTTCCAATCTGTCCGAAATTGACAGATCAGCAGGCAGGTCTGCTGCGGCTCAGACTGCCCGCACATCCTCGATCAGCCGGTCCAGCACCGGGTCGTGCCAGCTCTCGGTGCGGCTGACGAAGAACACCGTGTCGATGGTGTCCTTGCTGCCGGGCAGCGCGACCTCGCGCACGGTCTTGGCGCGGGTGGCGGCGGCCAGGGTGTGGCGCGGCACCACGCTCAAGCCGCGGCCGGCGGCGACCAGCGCGATGGTTTCCTCGATTTCCGTGCAGTGGCCGGCGGTGCGCAGCTGGCGCGGCATCAGGCCGAAGTTGGTCTCGAACCAGCGGGTGAAGGTCTCTTCGTAGTCGTCGTAGGTGATGAAGCTGCTGGCCTCGACCCAGGCTTTCCAATCCTCCCGCGAGGGCGCAGACGCTTTCGATGCGCGCGGCAGCTTCATCTCGTAGGGCGCAATCAGCACCAGGGGGTAGCTGTACACGAGGTCAAAGGAGAGCGCATTGCTCGCGCCCACGGTGTAGGCAAAGCCGGCGTCCGCCTGGCCGTTGGCCACCGCGGCGCACACATCTTCATCCGTGCCGAAGCGCAGCTCCAGCATGGCCTCGCGGTAGCGCTCGCTGGCCAAGAGCGGTGTGAGCACATAGCGGCCGAAGCTCGAGCCGGTGGCCAGGCGCAGCACCGGGCGCGCTGCCGCCTGCCCGCCCTGCACGCCGGCACGCAGGGCATTGAGTTCACCCATGAAGCGGCCGCAGACGGCATAGAGCTGCTCGGCCAGCGCGCTGGGCAGCACACGGCGGCCGGTGCGCTCGAACAGGGGCGTGCCCAGCCAGGCCTCGAACTGCTTGATCTGGTAACTCACCGTGGACTGTGTCACGTGGAGTTTTTCTGCGGCGCGTACAAAGCTGCCGGTCTCGTAGGCGGCCAGAAAGGTGTCGAGGTACTTGGTGCCGGGATGCATGGCGACGTCCTGAAATGGGTCGATCGATCTTAATTTTCGATCAATCGAATGTAAACATTTCGCTGGATTCGATGAATCAGCCTCGATAGAGTGCTAATCCATGGGGACAACCCCCAGCCTGCGGCGCCATTCAGCCGCTGCAGGCCCGCCAGCGCGGCCGTCCGGGTCCCTGGCCAAATTTGGAGTCAGTCATGAACGCCCGCCTCGCCACCCACATCGAGTCTACGGACGACCAACAGCATCACCCCCTCATTGCGCTCGACCGCGACGTCGCCGCACAGAACTACGCCCCCCTGCCCATCGTGGCCGAGCGCGCCGAAGGCGCCTACATCTGGGACACCGCCGGCCGCCGCTATCTGGACATGATGGCCGCCTACTCCGCCGTGAGCTTCGGCCATGGCCATCCGCGCCTGGTCGGCGCCCTGGTGGATCAGGCCCGCAAACTGGCCATCACCTCGCGCGCCATGCATTCGGACCAGCTCGCCCCCTTCCTGGCCGAACTCACCCGCGTGACGGGCCTGCCCAAGGCCCTGCCGATGAACACCGGCGCCGAAGCCGTGGAAACCGCGATCAAGGCCGCGCGCAAGTGGGCGCACAAGGTCAAGGGCGTGGCCGACGGTGCGCAGGAGATCATCGTCTTCGACAACAACTTCCACGGCCGCACCACCACGGTCATCAGCTTCTCCAGCCACGCCAGCTACAAGGCCGGCTTCGGCCCGCTGACGCCGGGCTTCAAGAGCGTGCCCTTCGGTGACATCGAGGCCGTACGCGCCGCCATCACCCCCAACACCGCCGCCGTGCTGTTCGAGCCCATCCAGGGCGAAGGCGGCGTGGTGGTGCCGCCCGCCGGCTTCCTCAAGGCCCTGCGCGAGCTCTGCACCCAAGCGCGCGTGCTGATGATTGCCGACGAGATCCAGACCGGCATGGGCCGCACCGGCCGCAACTTTGCCTGCGAGCATGAAGGCGTGCTGCCCGATGCCTACTGCCTGGGCAAGACCCTGGGTGGCGGCCTGCTGCCGGTCTCGGCTTTTGTGTCCACCGCGGAAGTGATGGACCTGTTTGTGCCAGGCAGCCACGGAAGCACCTTCGGCGGCTACCCCCTGGCAGCGCGCGTGGGCCTGGAGGCGCTGCGCGTGATGCAGGAAGAAGGTCTGGTGGAGCGCTCCGAGCGTCTGGGCAAGCTGCTGCGCGAGCGCCTGGCCGCAGCCAAGCACCCGATGATCACCGACATCCGCGGCCGCGGCCTGATGGTGGGTGTGCAGCTGCACACCTCGGTGGACGCGCACGAGTTCGTCGAGGGCCTGGCCACGCTCGGCATCATCACCAAGGACACGCACCGCAACACCGTGCGCCTGTCGCCGCCGCTGGTCATTGGCGAGCGCGAGCTCGAATGGGCCGTGGACCGATTCCTGCAGCTGCTCGACGACATGGGTGGCCTGCCCAAGGCGGCCTGAACGGTGATGAAGACGGTCGAGTTCATCAGCGCCGAGATTGGCGAAGGCGCGCAGCAGATGGGCTGCAAGTTCGGCCCGGCGCGCCTGCGGGCCATGGGTCTGGTCACGCGCCTGCGCGCTGCCGGGCAGCCGGCACAGTGGGGCCCCACGGTCACGGCCCATGATGAACTGCTCGCGCAGGGCAAGCTGGCCGTGGTGCAGGGCTTCACGCCCGAACTGGCGGATGCCAGCCACGCGGCGGCCGCTGCCGGGCGCTTTCCGGTGGTGCTGGGCGGAGACCACTCCTGCGCCATCGGCACCTGGAGCGGCATCGCCCAGGCTCTTCAGCCGCAAGGCGCGCTGGGCCTGATCTGGATCGACGCGCACCTGGACAGCCATACGCCCGCCACGTCGGAGTCCGGCGCGCCGCACGGCATGCCGCTGGCCGCTCTGCTTGGCCATGGTGATGCGCAACTGACCGACGCGTTCGGATGGCGCGGCAAGCTGGCGCCCGAACACGTGGTCGTCATCGGTGCCCGCAGCTACGAGCCGGGCGAGCAGGCCCTGCTGCAGCAGCTCGGCGTGCGCGTGATGTACATGCCCGAGGTGGCGCAGCGCGGCATGGCGGCCTGCATGGCCGAGGCCATGGAGCGCGTCAGCCGCGGCACGGCCGGCTGGGGTGTGACCCTGGATCTGGACGCGATCGACCCGGCCGATGCGCCGGGCGTGGGCTCCCCAGAGACCGATGGGATTCCAGCTGCAGACGTGCTGGCCGCACTGCGCGGCCTGGCCGATCAGCCGGGCTGTGCAGGCTTCGAGCTGGTGGAACTGAACCCGGCCCTCGATGACGCCGAGTTCACCAGCGCCCGCCTCTGCCGCAGCCTGGTGGAGGCCGTGGTCCTGCCCGGCGCGGTGGCCCACGCTGCACCGCTGGCGCGCGCAGCCTGACGGCCACGTTCCGGGCGTTCTCCAAGCGGCACGCAGCACCGCCGACCTGCGCCAGGGTCTGGCGCTGCGCGGCCCCGACGGCGCTTGCAAGTGCCGCCTGTCGATGTTCACGTCGCGGCGAGTACGCCGCTCCGATTCGCCAGGCTGCCAACCGCCCGCAGGGGCGCTTGGCTGTCCAGGCTCATCCCCCGCGCGAGGCGCGCAGGCGCCTCGCTTCCCGGCACAAAGACAAAGGGCCTCGCGCTGCGAGGCCCTGATACTGGTGCCGGGAGAGGGATCGGTCACGTCCCGCGACCCCGGCCGGGCTTGCAGGCCCGACCTTTCGATGTCCACGTCGCGGCGAGTACGCCGCTCCGATTCGCCAGGCTGCCAACCGCCCGCAGGGGCGCTTGGCTGTCCAGGCTCATCCCCCGCGCGAGGCGCGCAGGCGCCTC
>DASSQC010000219.1:0-2806 GCA_035702705.1 Burkholderiaceae bacterium
TGTACTTGTCCTCGCTCTGGAAGTAGATGATCTCGTCGATGCCGAACATCTTGATCGTGTCGCCCACGTTCGCGCTCACCCAGCGCAGGCGTTCGCTGCGCGGCTTCAGCGTCTGGGAGAGCTGCGCCACCAGCTGCGTGAGGTCCGCAGGCGGCGTGGCAATGCGCTCCTTCAGACGCGCAACCGCCTCGCGCATGCGCTCCTCGCTCACGGGCTTGAGCAGATAGTCCACGGCGCGGGCGTTGAAGGCCTCCACCGCGTATTCGTCGTAGGCCGTGCAGAAGACCACATGGGTCTGGCCGCTGGCGGAACGGGCCACCTCGATGCCGGTGGCACCGGGCATGCGGATGTCCAGAAACGCGGCCTGCGGCTTGCGTGCGGCGAGCAGATCAAGGGCCTCCAGGCCATTCTCGGCCTCCAGGATCGTGATGCCCTCCCAGAGGCCCTTGAGCGTGGCGATCAGGTCGCGGCGCACCAGGGCTTCGTCATCGGCGATCAGGATGGTGGTCATACGTCGCAGTCCTCCAGGACAAAGGGCAGTTCAATCGTTGCAGCAAAGCCGCCTTCGGGCGGGGCCTTCATGATCAGTCGCGCGCGGTCCCCGTACATGGTGGCCAGCTGGGTGCGGATGTTGCGCAGGCCCAGGCCGGTGCCCGGCTTCTTCATGCCGCTGGTCTGCGCGGCCTCGAAGCCGATGCCGTTGTCCTGCACCGTCAGGCGCAGCACATGGTCGTCGGCCTGGGCATGCACTTCCACATGCACCTCCACATGGCCGCCCTCGGGCTTGCCCTCGATGCCGTGCTTGATGGCGTTCTCCACCAGCGTGATCACCATCAGCGGCGGGAAGTCGGCGCGGCGCAGCTCCTGTGGCACGTCGAGATCAAACGTCAGGCGCTTGTCCATGCGCACCTTCATCAGCTCCAGATAGGCGCGCACGCTGTCGATCTGCGCACCCACGGTGGACGAGTCATTGATGCCGTCGTCGCGCATCTTCGGAATGCTCGCGCGCAGATAGTCCGTGAGCCGGTCGAGCAGCGCCACGGCGCGCTCCGGGTCCTCGCGGATCAGGCCGCGCAGGCCGGCAAAGGTGTTGAACAGGAAGTGCGGCTCCACCTGGGCCTGCAGCACCGACAGGCGCAGCTCGGCCTCGCGCCGTGCGGTCTGCGCCTCGGCCAGCACGCGCCGGCGATTGGCCGCCGCGACCTTCACGTTCTCGCGGAAGTAGCTGATCAGCGCGAAGCCGCCACCGAGCAGACTGAAGATCAGCAGCTTGCCCGCCGCGTTGATGACGTGCATGCCGATCTGCTCGGCCTTGGTGCGGTCCTTGAGCTTGAGCTTGGCTGCGGCCACTTCCGGCTGCTTGGCCAGTTCGCCGTCGAGGTAGCGTGTGGCATAGAAATCGGCCAGGGCAGACAGGGCCACGCCAAACACCACGGCGGCCACCACGCCGATCGATTCGCGCCGCTGCGGCCAGCGCAGATAGCGCACGCCGGTGGCCATCGCCGGGCCGACGAAGAGCATGAACAGGTAGGCAAACAGCAGTGCCGAGGCCGCATTGCCTGCACTCCCCCAGTCCTGCGTGGCCACGCCATGGCTGATGAGCAGCGCGGCGGCGCCGAGCATGATGGGCACCGAGAACACCAGGAAGCGCCCGCGCATCCACTTCAGGCTGAAGGTCGGATACAGCCGATACCGGAACAGCCGCCCGAAGGTGGACACCACCACCTCGGCGGGCAGCGGCCGGTTCAGGGCGATGGGTTCGCCCGCGTCGTGTACTTGCGCATGATCCATGGGGTGCAAGCGTAGCAATGGCCCGCCGGGGCCTGGCAGGTCGCTGGATGAACTGCCCGGTCCGGCGATCAAGCGCACGTTTGGCGGGACGACTGCCCGGCGGATCGTCCCGCGACTCAGCGCCGGAAGCGCTCGATGCGCGCCTCGGTGGGCGGGTGGCTGTTCAGGTATTCGGGCAGCGGGTCGTCGCCGCGCTTCTTGCGCAGGGCCTCGAACATGTCGGCCACCGCAGCGCGGCGCAGGCCGGAAGCGTTCATGAAGTCGATCGCGTAGGTGTCGGCCTCGTACTCGGCCTCGCGCGAGTAGCCGGCGTGCAGCACCACGGTCGGCACGGTGGAGAGCACGGCGCTCACGTCGCCCCAGATCACGAAGGCCACCGCGCCCAGGGCGCTGGCCTGGATCAGGCTGCGCATCATGTGATCGTGATGCAGATGACCGAGCTCATGGGCCAGCACACCCAGCACGGCGTCGTCGTTGCCGGCAATCTTCACGAGCTCGTCGGTCATGACGATGATGCCGCCGGGCAGGGCAAAGGCATTGGGCCCGATCTTGCTCTTGCGGAACTCCAGCCGGTAGCCGGGCCGCTGATCTTCGGGCAGGGCCGTCTGCACGGCACGCGCAAAGGCGGCGGACAGGCGCTCCTGGTGCTCGCGCGGCAGCTGGCTGGGTGCGAAGTAGCTGCCATCGAGCTGCTGCATGACCTGCGTGCCCAGGGTCCGCTCGACCTCGGCGGGCACCAGCGGCGCCGCCAGGCGCGCAAACGCGGGCAGGCCCCACAGATAGCCGGCGGTCAGCACGCCGAGGGTCAGGACGAAGGCGGCGAGCGTCCGCGTCCAGCTCTGCTGCCAGCGCACCACGGCGCTGTCGCCATGGCCGGCGGCAGCGAGCGCTGCATCGAGTGTGGCGCGGTCCTCGGCCTCAATGCTCGCGCCATCGGCAAAGGCGACGCGACGCGGCCCATGCCGCGTGCGCTCACCGATCTCGACCTCGGTCCAGGGCACCAGACGCTGCACCC
>DASSQC010000220.1:0-3664 GCA_035702705.1 Burkholderiaceae bacterium
GAGGAAGGGCCCCATCACGCCCTGCATGGCATGGCCGTAGAAGCGGATGATGTTGGCCAGCACCGGGGCGGAGAACATGGGCGCGCCGCCGGCTTCCTCGTCCAGAATGATCTGCAGCAGGATCGAGCGGGTCAGGTCTTCGTTGGACTTGGCATCCACGACACTGAACACCTCGTTGTTGATCACGAGCTGCTTGACGTCATCCAGGGTGATGTAGGTGCTGGTCTGGGTGTCATACAGCCGACGATTGGGATACTTCTTGATCAGCCGCTGCTGCGGCTTGGCAGCGCTCCCTGCACGCGATGTAGCCATGAGACGGTCTCCGGATGTTGCATTGCTTCGCTGCTGTGCAAGAGCCTTCCGGCGTCCTCGTCTTGACCAGCAGATGACCTGATCGATTGTATGGAGTTTTTTGCGCTGCATTGGGGCAGTGCAGCATGGGGGCGTCGCTGGGGGCGAAAGCGGGCCCGCGCGTGATTGAGGGCGTTTTGCTGAATGCTAAGGCCACAGATGAAAGCGAATCGCCCGGCTGGGGGCCGGGCGAGCGTTGGAACTGTGCCACCGGTGTAAGGAGCCTCGCAAGAATACGTGCTCGTCGAACGTGAGGCGTGCCTGCGGCGCTTGAGTCAGAACAGCGCCGAGGGTGTGACGAGCCTCGCGCTTGCAAGTCGGGGGCGGGGCTTGCAAGCCTTGCCTCTTCGCGCGGCGCGGAGCGAACTCCGCGAAACCCCGCACTCAGCGCTCGTCGTTCAGCAGGCGGCGGGCAGTGCCCGCCGAAACCCCTGCTTCACCCCATGTGCAGCCCGCCATTGCAGGAGAAGTCGGCCCCTGTGGAGTAGCCGGCGTCATCGGTGGTGAGCCAGCCACAGATGGAGGCGATTTCCTCGGCGCGGCCCAGGCGCTTGACCGGGATGGTGGCAATGATCTTCTCGCGCACCTCCTCCTTGACGGCCATGACCATGTCGGTGGCGATGTAGCCGGGGCTGACGGTGTTGACCGTCACACCCTTGCTCGCCACCTCCTGCGCCAGGGCCATGGTGAAGCCGTGCATGCCGGCCTTGGCGGCGGAGTAGTTGGTCTGGCCGAACTGGCCCTTCTCGCCGTTCACCGAGCTGATGTTGATGATGCGGCCCCAGCCCTGGTCAAGCATGCCGTCAATCACCTGCTTGGTCACGCAGAACAGGCTGTTGAGGTTGGTGTCGATCACCGCGCGCCAGTCTTCCAGGCTCATCTTGCGGAACACGCCGTCACGGGTGATGCCGGCGTTGTTCACCAGGATGCTGATGGTGCCGTGCTCGGCCTTGACCTTGTCGAAGGCGGCCTTGGTGCTGTCCCAGTCCGAGACGTTGCCCACGGAGGCATGGAAGGTGTAGCCCTGCGCGGCCTGCTCGCCGAGCCACTTGTTGTAGTCCCGGCTCGGGCCGCAGCCGGCGATCACCTTGTAGCCCATGTCATGCAGCTTGCGGCAGATTGCCGTGCCGATGCCACCCATGCCTCCCGTTACGTATGCCACCTTCTGCGTCATGCTTGCTCCTCCTCGTTGAGTCTTTCTGTGCCCCGCCGGGCATGCCTTGAATCCTGCGTGCGACCTACAGCGCCCGAACCTTCACATAGCGCCCCGGCGCCGGCTCGATCACCGGAAACTTTGCGCTGCCCGCCTTCTTCGGCGCTGCCTTGAGTGCGCCGCCGTGCTTGGCGAGCCATGCCGACCAATCCGTCCACCAGCTGCCCGGCTTCTCCGTGGCGGCATCAAACCAGTCGTCAGCCTTGGCCGGCAGCTTGCCGGCCCGGCCCACCCAGTAGTTGCGCTTGTTCTTGCTCGCCGGATTGATCACACCGGCAATGTGCCCGGAGGCCCCGAGCACAAAGCGCAGATCCTTCGCATGCAAGGCCTGTGCCGACTGGTAGGCCGAGCCCCAGGGCACGATGTGATCCTCGCGGCTGCTGTAGACATAGGTCGGCACATCGATGCTCGACAGATCCAGACGCACACCCAGGCTGTGGAGCTCGCCCCTGGCCAGCGCGTTCTCGACATACAGGCGCCGCAGGTACTGCGCAAACATCGGGCCTGAGAGGTTTGTGCTGTCGGAATTCCAGTACAGCAAGTCGAAGGCCGGCGGGCGCTCGCCCTTGAGATAGTTGCCGACCACGTAGTTCCAGACCAGATCGTTCGGTCGCAAAGCGCTGAACGCGCTGTTCAAGTCGCGCGCCGGCATCAGACCGCCATTGGCGAATTGCGCCTCACGCATCGCCACCTGGGCTTCGTCCACGAAAACGCCAAGGATGCCGGGTTCGGTGAAGTCCAGGAGCGTGGTCAGCAGGGTGAGGCTGGCCACGGGGCGCTGCTTCTTGGCTGCCAGCGCCGCCAAGGCCGAGGCCAGCAGCGTGCCGCCCACGCAGAACCCCAGGGCATTGATCTGTTCCGCCCCGGTGATGGCGCGCACCGCATTGATCGCATCCACTGGGCCCTCGTTGAGATAGTCGTCCCAGGTGGCGTGCTCCATGCCCTCGCCGGGCAAGGGGTTGCGCCAGGAGACCAGGAACACTGTGTGCCCCTGATCCACCACATACTTGACCAGCGAGTTCTCAGGCTGAAGATCGAGGATGTAGTACTTGTTGATGCAGGGCGGCACCATCAGGAACGGCCGCGCATGCACCTTGGGTGTGGCAGGCCGGTACTGGATGAGCTGGATGAAGTCGTTCTCGAAGACCACATCGCCCGGCGTGGTGGCGACGTTCCTGCCGACCTCGAAGACGCGCTCGTCGGTCTGGCTGATGCGTCCCTGCTGCAGATCAGCCAGCAGATTGGCCAGGCCCTGCTGCAGGCTGGCACCGTTCGTCTGCTTGGCCAGCTCAAGCGCTTCCGGATTGAAAGGGAGGTAGTTGGAGGGCGCCATCGCGGCCAGCCACTGATCCATCATGAAGGCGGCCTGCTCGCCCTGGTGGCCGCTGCCCGCGAGGATCTGGCGCAGGCCGTTGAGCTGCTCGCTGTGCAGTACGTACCAAGCCGCCATCTGTGCATGCAGGTCGCCGGCCTGCCAGGCCTTGTGCGCAAAGCGGCGGTCCGGTGCGGGCGTCTTCGGGCCGGTCATCATCGCCTGCAGGTACTGCTGCTGCCAGGCCATCAGCCGGGCCGTATCGAGCTTGGGCAGCGCCATCGAACCCATCAGTGCCTGCCAGTCGAATTGTTCCCCACCCATCCGTTCACCTCGTTTTCCTGCATTTGTATTCAACGTCGCTGACGCTCAAATGACACGCGGCACGCAAGGCGCGTGCCCGACGACCCGGGCTGCCATTGTCCCCGCGGCGCAGTCGCTGTCAATTGCCCGGCGTCAATGCAGTGTGGCATCCGGGCGCAGCGCCGACACGTTCGAGCAGACTTGCGTACGATCGTTCGCGGCGCTTTGTTCCGCACCCATCGCTTTCCCCAGCACCCGCATACCGTCATGCTGTACATCGTCGCGATCGCCTGGATGTATGTCGTCATCCTGATGGCGTTCACCGAAACCTCGTTTGTGGCTGGCGCCGCGACCTTCATCTTCTATGGCCTGCTGCCGCTGTCGGTCTTGCTGTATCTGCTGGGTACGCCCATGCGCTGGAAGGCGCAGCGCTTGAAGGCGCAGCAGGAGCTGGCCGCGCTGCGGGCACAACAGGCGCAGGATTC
>DASSQC010000221.1:0-2308 GCA_035702705.1 Burkholderiaceae bacterium
CGCCGGCCAGCGCGAAGCCCTGATCGAGGCGGCGCAATGGATGTCGGACGCGTGGCCCGAGATGGTGCAGGAATGGCGCGCCATCCTGTCGGTGGTCGTGCCGCGCCTGCCGCCGCGTGGCTGGCAGATGAACGGGTTCACGCTGTCGTCCATGCAGGGCGCGGTATGGGTCAACCCGGGCCGGCCGCTGCAGGCGCTCGAGGGCCTGCTGCACGAGGCGGCCCACGTCAAGCTGCGCTATGTGGAGGAGTTCTGCCCCATGCTGGCCGCCGCGCAGACGGCCGAGCGCTTCCCGGTGAGCTGGCGCACCGATGCGCGCCCGATCAGCGGCGTGTTCGAGGGCACCTATGTCAGCGCCATGGCCGCCGAAGGCCTGCATCGTGCGGTGGAAGCCGGCGCCGTACCGCTGCTTTCCCGCCTGTGGGCGCAGCGGCGGGTGGCTGATCTGCGCCGCGGTGTACGTCAGGCCACGGCCGTGCTGCGCAAGCACGCCCGTTTCACCCCGGAGGGCGCCAACTTCTGTGCCTGGATCGAAGGCCGGATGCAGGCACTGAGCTAGGCGCAGCGCACGGCGCCGTCATCCGGCACTCGGCATCCTGCCTTCGGCCCAAGGTCTGTCGGCCCGTACACAGGGCAGGTGTGCGACAGTGTGGGCGCGGCGCTGCAGTCAATTGCGCCCGCGCCCGATAGACTCGCGAACTTCGTGTGTGCGCGAACGGCCATGAACCGTTCGCCGCCAAGGGCACAGACCGCCACCAGGGGAACAGACGTGTTGGGCAGGGCTTCTCCATCAGACGCAGACAGTCGCGAGCTCGCCGAGCATCTGGCCGCGCTGCGTGAAGCCATACGGATCGAAGACCCGGCTGCAGAGGCCCTGGCCGAATCCGCCTGGGCCGCCGCCGTCCCCGAGGGCGAGGTGGCCGGCTTGCGTGCCGCTCAGGCCGAGGCGGCCTGGGCCATCTGCGGTCTGGCCCTGTTGAGCCGCTGCGAGGAGTTTGCCGACCCCACGGGCTACGAGCGCTGGGTGGAGCGGCGCGACTGGCTGGCACGGCTCACCGGCGATACCGCCGCGCCCGTGGTGCATTTCTGGCGCTGCGCGGCCGAACTGGCCTTTCGCTTCGTGACCGGCAAGACCGATCCGGCACAACTCGACCAGATGGTCGAGGCCCTCAAGCGGGCCGGCACGGTCGATCCCGAGGACTGGATCCGCGCCGCCCGTGTCACCCTGGGCCACATGAACCTGCAGCAGGTACTGGGCGCGGCGGACCACCTCTCCATGCTCGTGGGCGCCTCGCGCCAGTACGCCCAGTGCCACCCGGCCGAACAATCCAAGTGGAACTACACGGCCGGCTACAGCCGCTATTTCGTGCAGGACTTCGAGGGTGCCCGGCGGCTGTGGCAGATCGCTGCCGAATTGGCTGAGGCGGCGCGCTTCGGTTCGCTGGTGGTCATGGCCAAGGTGGCCATGGCCCGGCTGGACATCGAACACAACCAGATGGCCTCGGCCGGCACCCTGCTGCGCGAGGTGCAGAAGGATCTCGGCACCCGCAGCGCGCTGGCCCAGGTCAACGCCTACCACCTCGCCGCGCGCATTGCGCTGCGCAACGACCAGCCGCAGGAAGCCTTGCAGCACCTGCAGGCCGGTGCTGCCGCCATGCAATGGGCCGGGATTCCGGTGGGCCGCTGGCTGCTCTTGCAAGCCGAGTTTGCCCATGCGTACATCGCCCTGGGCCGCTACTCGGACGCCCGCGCTGCCGTGGCGAATGCCAACGGCGGCTTCACCACGCGCTACGGCGAATGCCTGGCGCAGCTGGCCATGGCCATGGAAATGGAGCGCGAAGGCGACCTGGGCTACGTCGATGCCCTGCGTGAGGCGCTGGCGATTGCGCAGCAGATGAACCTGCGCTCGCTGCTGCGCTCCCTGCCCCGGCAGACCGCCTGGGTGTGCGCGCGGGCGCTCGAGCACGACATTCAAGCCAGCTTTGTCCAGAGCGTGGTGCTGACCCGGCAGCTGACTGCGCCTGTGGATGCGCCGCCGCAATGGCCGTGGCGGGTCTGGCAGCGCCTGCTCGGAGGCTACGAGCTGCACTGCGATGGCGAAATCCTGGCCAACACCGGCAAGGCCGCCAGCAAGCCCCAGGAACTGCTCAAGCTGCTGGCGGTGAGCGGTGACAACGGTCTGACGGCCGACACCGCGGCCGACGCACTCTGGCCGGACGCGGAGAACCTTGCCGCGGCCCGCAAGAACCTCGAAGTGACGCTGACCCGCGCCCGCAAGCTGCTGGCCAGCGCCGGCGAAGGCATGCTG
>DASSQC010000222.1:0-3445 GCA_035702705.1 Burkholderiaceae bacterium
CTCTGTGCCATGGCCGCGATCTGCGCGCGCTGGCTGCGATCCACCTCCGCCACCCAGCGTGCAAGCGAGCGCTCGAAGGTTCTGGCCCGTTCGGCACGCACGCGATCATCGCTGGCACGCCAGCGCCTGGCCGCCTCGGCACCCTGCTTGTCGAGCGCACGCTCGAGCTCCTGCCACTGCGTGTCGCTGAAGCTGCGCAGCACCGGCGCGAACTCCACAGCAGCCACCTCAAGCGTGCGTGCAAGGCTGGCCGACAGGCGCGCATCAAGGGCGTGCAGCTGCTCCTCGGACAGGGTGTCGCTTGTGGCGCGGCGCGCGTCCGCGATCATGGCGGACCATTCGGGCAGCTCATGGCGACGGTGCCAGGCCACCAGGCGCTGCATGCCGCTGCGCACCTGGGCCTTCTGCACATCGTCCAGGCCGACCATGCGCGTGACCCACCACAGGGCAAGGGTATCGAGGTTGTTGTAGCCCTCGCGCAGCGCCGAGCAGCCGGACAGCCCCGCCATGAGCAGCAGGGCAGCCATCAGGACTCGCAGGCGCGGGATGAACATGCCCGCATTGTTGATGGGGGCCAAGGCACGGCCCACTGGTGATTTCCTGAGGCGGGGCGGCGGGTCATCGGGCGTGCAGCCGCACCGGCAGGCCGGCCGGCGGGTGGGCAATCGGCGCGAAGGCCATGTGCGCCTGCACCGCGGCGGTGGCCAGCTGCCAGCGGCTGCGGGCCAGCAGGCTGCGCAGCACCAGACGGGCCTGCATCTGGGCAAAGTGCTGACCGAGGCACATGTGTGCACCGCCCCCGAACGGCACCCAGGCGTAGCGGTGACGCTGTGCGTCTGCGCGCGCCGGCGCAAAGCGCTCCGGATCGAAGCGATCCGGCTCCGGCCACCAGCGTGGATCACGCTGCACGGCCAGCAGGAACAGGGTCACCACCGTACCCGCAGGCAGGCGCTGGCCGGCCACCTCCATGTCCGCACGCAGCTGGCGCGCCAGCGTGGGAATGGGCGGAAACAGGCGCAGCGCTTCCTTGATGCTCCAGCCGAGCGCCTGCAGACCGTTGAGCGTGTCGAGGTCGGGCAGGGCGCGCGCGGCATCACCCGCGCCGAGTTCGTCGCGCAGGCGCTGCTGCCAGGCCTCGTCGAGTGCCAGTGCGCGGGTGGCGGTGGTCAGGGCACTGCGCGTGGTGTCGTGCGCGGCCATCCACAGGAAGATCATGTGGTCGACGATCTCCTCGTCATCGAAGGCCAGGCCGTCTTCGTCGCGCAGCACACAGAGTTGCGAAAACAGGTCGACGCCCGGCTCGGCACGCCGGGCCGCAATGCGCGAGCGAAGGAAGGCCGCCAGACGCGCGCGGGCCGCCAGGCCGCGGCCATAGCGGGTGTGGCGGCGCCAGGGCTCGGGCAGCCGCAGGATGGCGGCGGATGCGTCAACCAGCTGCACGAAGTCATGATGCGCTGCCTCGATGTCTGCGGTCTCGCGCACGCCGAGGAAGACATCGCTGGCCAGGTCGAGCGTCAGGCGTCGGAAGGCGTCATGCAGGTCCAGCTGGCCGGCCCGCACCCAGGCATCGACCGCCGCGTCCACCCGCGGCGCCATGCGTGCGAGATGCTGATCGAGCGCATCGCGGCGCAAGGCGGGCAACATGCGTCGACGATGCAGGCGGTGATCCTCGCCGTCACGCATGATCAGGCCGCGCGGAAAGAGCTCACCCAGAAACGGCGCCCAGCCGCCTGCTGCAGAGACCCGACCGCTGGTGTCGGCCAGTACGGTCTCCAGCGCATCGGCCGACATGAGCAGGGCCTGCGGCCGGCCCACCAGAATGGCACGCGAGACCGCACCGGCACGCTGCTGCACGCGCCGTGCAAAACCCAGGGTGTCACGCAGCAGCGCAAGGTCCACATGCAGGGGCGCGTAGCCGCAATGCGGCAGATGCGCGAGCGCACGCCAGGCCATGCTGAACGAGGGTGCTGCGAACAGGGTGTCGGGTGAGGCGGCCAAGTGCGGTCCGGTGGGTTCTCGCGCGCAGCACTGCGCGCAGCACCCGAGTTGACCGCAAGCGCGCAGCGGCCGCCAGCCCGGCGATCAAGCGGTGGCCCGGGCCGCTAGCGCTGCACCAGACCCTTTTGCCGCGCAATGCTCATCAGGATGCCGCAGGCCACCCCCAGCGTCAGCAGCGCCGTGCCGCCGTAGCTCAGGAAGGGCAGGGGCACGCCCACCACCGGCAGGATGCCGCCGACCATGCCCATGTTCACGAAGGCATAGACGAAGAAGATCATGCTCATCGCACCTGCGAGCAGGCGGGTGAAGGCGGTGGGTGCCGCAGCTGCGATCGACAGACCGCGGAAGATCAAGGCGATGTAGCAGGCGATCAGCAGCAGCACGCCCACCAGGCCGAACTCCTCGGAGTACACCGCCAGGATGAAGTCGGTGGTGCGCTCCGGGATGAACTCAAGGTGCGTCTGTGTCCCCTGCATGTAGCCCTTGCCGATGAAACCGCCCGAGCCGATGGCGATCATGGCCTGGATGGTGTGGAAACCCTTGCCCAGCGGATCGTTGAAGGGATCGAGCAGGGTGCACACGCGGTTCTTCTGGTACTCATGCAGGATGCGCCAGTCGAAGTCCGGTGCGCAGAGCGTGTCTTCCATGAGCACGATGGTCACCAGCCCGATCACGGCTGCGACCGTGAGCGGAATGATGATGCGCCACGGGAAGCCGGCAAAGAACAGCACGAATAGCCCGCTCGACAGAATGAGCAGGCCGGTGCCCAGATCAGGTTGCTTGAGGATCAGTCCGAAGGGGATCAGCAGAATGATGCCCGCAACGATGAAGTCCTTGAACTTCAGCATCGACTCATACTTGTTGAAGTACCAGGCCATCATCAGCGGCAGGGCGATCTTCATCAGCTCACTGGGCTGGATCACGGTCACGCCGATGTTCAGCCAGCGCTGCGCACCCTTGCGGATGATGCCGAAGGCCTCCACGCCGACCAGCAGCACCACGCCCACCACATACAGCGGCACGGCCACGCGCAGCAGGATCTGCGGGCTGATGTTCGCCATCACGAACATCACACCGAGCATGATCATGTAGTTCCGGAAGTGATCCACGAAACGGCCCGGGAAGTCGAAGGCCGCCGACCACATCACCAGCATGCCCGCACAGGACAGCAGGAACAGGATCACCAGCATCGGCAGATCGAACACGGCCAAGTGCGGCTTGATGCGCTGCCAGAGCGGCGGTCCGGCCAGGGTGGTCATGCGGGCCTCCGTGTGCGCGGACTGCGCTGCCGCGGTGCCGGCGCGTTGGCCGGGTTGCGCGGCGGGGCCGCAGGCGGCGTCTTGCCCTCGGGTGCAGCAGGGCCAGGCGCAGGACGCTTGTCTTCCGGCTGCGGCGCTCCTTCAGGCACCAGCGGCGGCAGGGTGCGCGGCGACTCGGTCGGCCGCTC
>DASSQC010000223.1:0-9524 GCA_035702705.1 Burkholderiaceae bacterium
GATCGCGCGCAGCCCGCTGCGCAGGGCCGGCAGGTCCGGGTGCTGCAGGCTGAAGCTCTTCAGGCGCACATGGCTGGCCGGCAGCTTTTGCGTGGGGTGGGGCACTTCGCCCGCCTCGTTCGCCTTCCAGTGAATCGCCAGCGGCAGGCAGCCGCCCAGGCGCCGCATGGCGGCCGCATCGCCCGTGCGTGGCAGGGCCATCTGCCAGCGGTAGATGCTGCGTTCGAAGTCGCGCACCTCGGTATCTGCATCGCTGGCTAGTGGTTGGCTGGCGCGCGCCACCCAATGCACGAGCTGAGGCGTGTCGGCAATCGCCGCGCGCACGGCCGGATCGTCCAGCCCGAACCAGCGCGGCCCGGCCGGCGCGGGCAAGCTCGGGTCGATGGCGATCAGCTCGAAGTAGATGCCGTCGTTCAGATTGAGCAGCAGGTTGTGCGTGCCCATGAGCGGGTGCTGCCCGCCGGGCACCGGCGCCACGCCAAAGGTGGCCTCGCACCAGGCCGCGGCCTGCGCCAGATCGCGGCAGGCCACCACCAGGTGGTCGATCTGCGCGGTCTGGGCAGCAGCGGCTCCGCTCACATCTGCTCCCAGGGCAGGCCGTGAAAGCGCCAGCCCCCAGTCGTGCCCCGGTGCATGTGCTCATCGAGCTCGCCCTCGAAGCCTTCCAGCACGTTCACCACGTCTGTAAAGCCGGCCTCTTCCAGCGCGGCACCGGCTTCCAGCGTGCGCTTGGCCGAGCGGCACAGCAGCACCACGGGCCGCGTCTTGTCGCCCTTGGCTGCGCGCAGCACCTGCGCCACAAAGTCCGCGGGGTCCGGGGTGAACTCCGGGTATTCGTACCAGGGAATGTTCACCACGCCCGGCGGGTGGCCGACGTAGAGGTATTCGATTTCCATGCGCACATCGACAAACAGCGCATCCGGCCGGGCCTGCACAAAGGCCCATGCATCCTTGGGGGAGAGATGTCTCATGCCTGTCATGGTGCCAGCGCAAGGCGCTGCGCGGTAGTGGTGCTAGCGAGCAGCCGAACAGCGCCCGTGCACGCCGAACTCACTCCAGGGCCTTCCACACCCGCCGCATGCTCGGGTCGTCCTCGTAGCGTTCGGACTTGTAGCCCAGGCCGGTCATCAGGCCGAGCATGCCGTCGTTGGTGTTGAGCACAAAGCCTTCGATGGCCTTGAGGTGCTTCTTGCGCGCCACCTCTTCCAGCATGCGCATGAGTGCGCCCCCCACACCCTGGCGCTGGTGGCCGTCGCCCACGGCCAGGGCGTATTCGGCGGTGGTGGCGTCGCGGTTCAGCAGCCAGCGGGACACGCCGATGATGCGCTCCGTGCCCGGCTGTTGCGGGTCATCGAGTGTGGCCACGAGCGCCATTTCGCGGTCGTAGTCGATCTGGGTGTAGCGCTTGAGCATGGAGGGCGTGAGCTCCTTCATGCTGCTGATGAAGCGCATATAGCGGCTCTCTTCGGACAGGTCGTTCTTCACGAAGGCCTGCAGCGCGCGGGCGTCCTCGGGGCGGATGGGGCGCAACACGTAGCGCTCGCCGCTGCGCATGGTGGCCTCACGCACCAGGTCGGCCGGGTAGGGGTGGATGACCATGTGCGCATAGCGGTCGCGCGGCTCGATCGGCTCGCGCGAGAGCTGCAGCGTGGCATCGGCCACCTTGAGCTCGCCATCGGCCACCATGATCGGGTTGATGTCGATGCCGGTGAGCTGGGGCAGCTCGCAGACCGCCTCGCTCACGGCCAGCAGCAGGTTCTGCAGGCCGGTCATGAGCTGGTCGGCATCGGGCCGGTTGGCCAGCACCTGCGCCACGCGCGTGCGTTCGATCAGGCGCTGCGCCAGAAAGCGGTTCAGCGGGGCGAGTTCACTGGCGGCGTCGTCAATCAGATGTGCGGCCGTGCCGCCGGCACCAAAGCTGATGACGGGGCCGAACAGGCGGTGGCGCTGCACGCGCAGCATGAGTTCGGGCGCGTCGTCCGGCGCGGTGCTGTCGGTCACCATCTGCTGCACCAGCACGCCCGACACGGTCGCGCCGCGGTAGGCGCGCTGGGCATTGGCCTTGATCTGCACCAGCGCGTCCTGCAGCTCGCGCGAGTTGCGCAGGTCGAGCGCCACGCCGCCGCCGCGGCTCTTCTGGATGATGCCCTCGCCCTGCACCTTCATCACGATCGGAAAGCCGATCTGCTGCGCGGCCATGATGGCCGCCGTGGTGTCGGCAGCGTAGGCCGCGCGCGCCACGGGCAGGCCGATGGCCGAGAGGATGGACAGGGCCGTGACGCCGGTGAGGGTGTGCTGCTCGTGGTCCAGCGCGTGCTGCATGAGCGCGCGCGCGCCCTCCAGATCAGCCGGGGCGTGCGATGCAGCCGTGGAGGCAAAGGGCGCCGGAATCTGCTGCAGCAGTTCCTGGTTGTAGCGAAAGCTGGCCAGGTTGCCGAAGGCGTCCACGGCGGCCTCGGGCGTGCGCAGGGCCGGGATGCCGTGCTTCTCGAAGATCTGGCGCAGGGGCCGGGCGCGGGCGTCACCCAGCACGCAGGCCAGAAGCGGCTTGTCCGGCGCCTCGGTGCGGGCCTTTCCAAGCGCGGCAAGTTCCTCGATCACCGCGTCCGTGAGTGTGGCGGTGGGCGTGACCATGATGAGCACGCCATCATTCGCTTCATCGGCCAGCGCCCGCCGGATCTGCGCGCTCCAGGCCTGCGCCACATCGGCCGACTTGGCGCCCGAGACCGTGCTGGAGAGTTCGGTCACGCGCGAGCGCACCCGCACACGCTGGCCCCAGTCCACTGCCATGCGGGCGGCCGCCGCACTGTTCGACAGAATGGCCAGGCGCCGCCCCTGGGGCCGTTGCCGGCTGCCCAGCAGCTTGATGGCCGAGAACATCTGGATGAAGAACCACACCCGCACCGCACCCGCGCGTGACAGCGCAGTGTTGAACACGGCCTCGTCTTCGCGCACCTCCACGACCGGGGCGTCAGTCGGTGGGCCATCGCCCGTGGGCTTGAGCACCACCACCGGCTTGCTGGCGGCGCAGGCGCGCAGGGCGCTCATGAAACGCCGGGTGTGCGCGGGTGTGGAGGGCATGGTGTCCATGTACAGCGCCACGGCCGTGGTCCGGGTGTCGGTGGCGCAGAAATCCAGCAGCTGGGCCACGCCCACCGGGCCTTCCGGGGCGGCACTGCTCACCAGCGAAAAGCCGGCGCGCGTATCGGCCGCCCAGTCGAGGATGGCCAGGGTCAGCGAGGTGCTCTGCGAGATGACGGCAATGCCGCCCGGCGCGGCCGTGGTCTCCGCCAGGCTGGCATTGAGCTGCAGATGCGCTCGCTGCATGCCGAAGGCGTGCGGACCGAGCATGATGCAGCCGCCGGCATCGGCTGCCACGTGACAGGCCTGGGTGAGTTCGATGGGCGTGTCGCCGGGCGCCACCAGCACCCTGGCCACGGCATGCTCGGCCGCGCAGCGCACGGCTGTGAGCAGGTGATCATCCGGGACCAGCAGCAGGGCCAGGTCGAACTTGCCGGCCGGGGGTTTGAAGCGGCCCTCGGCGTCGGTGCCCACGCGGCTGATCGACGTGGCGCCCGCCGCCCGCTCGGGCAGGGCATCCAGCAGGCGGTTGCGCAGCAGATCGAGCGTGTGACCGTGCACCACCAGCACGCGGCGCGGATCGAACAGGGCAGACAGTGCGTGGGCCATGGGCGCTGCCTCAGGCGGCCGGGGCTGTGCGCGGACGGCTTGCCGCTTGCCGGGCTGCCGCGCTGGCCAGCACCGCCCCCGCCGTGCTGTCGGGCAGCAGCGGCAGATCGGCCATGGGCGCGTCCAGATCGGCCAGCACGCGCACGTGCAGGGCCACGCTGCGTGCCAGGGCGTCGAGGTCATAGCCGCCTTCGAGCGTGCTGACGATGCGGCCTGCGCACCAGCGATCGGCGGCACCTGCAATCACGTGGGTCAGCCAGCGGTAGTCGGCCTCCTGCCAGGCGAGCTGGGCCATGTCGTCGGCGCGGTGGGCATCAAAGCCGGCGCTGATCATGATGAGCTCGGGCTGGAAGGCGGCCAGTGCCGGCAGCCAGTGCTCGGTCACGGCGGCACGCATGGCCTTGCCGTCGGTGTAGCGCTTCAGGGGCACGTTGACCATGTTCGGCCCCTTGGGTACGTCACCCAGGAAGGGGTAGAGATCGGTCTGGAAGGTGGAGAGCATGAGCACGCGCTCGTCGCCCGCAAAGATGTCCTCGGTGCCGTTGCCGTGGTGCACGTCGAAGTCAATCAGCGCCACGCGTTGCACGCCGTATTCCGTCATGGCATGGGCTGCGCCCACCGCCAGGTTGTTGAAGAAGCAGAAGCCCATGGCGCGGTGGCGTTCGGCGTGGTGGCCCGGCGGGCGCACGGCGCAGAAGGCGCGGCGCGCCTGACCGCTCATCACCAGGTTCACGCCCTGCACCACCGCGCCGGCCGCGTGCAGCGCGGCAGTGAGGGTGAAGGGGTTCATGGCGGTGTCCGGGTCCAGATGCACCATGCCCTCGGTGGGTGCCACGGCCATCAGGCCGTTGAGGTGGTGCTCCGGATGCACGCGCAGGATCTGCTGGATGCTGGCGGCCGGCGCGTCGTGCGGGCTCAGGCCGTCCATCAGGCCTTCGGCCAGCAGGCGGTCCTGGATGACCTGCAGCCGTGCCGGGCATTCCGGATGGCCGGTGCCCATGGTGTGCTTCAGGCTGGAGGCGTGGGTGAGATAGGCAAGCGACATGGCGGCGGATCCGGGCAGCGTGCAATGAGCTTGCCACATTCCGCGCAGGCTGCCGAAGCTTCCGGTGCGCGGGTCGGTCTGCAGGCTTGATGCGTCTCAAGCGCAAGGGCTGGCTCGCAGGCCGACGGCGGGCATCCCGGACCCCCGGTGGTGGTTGCATGCCGCCGGCTGGGGCTGAAGGCCGCCATCCCGCGTTTCGGCGCTCGCCGCGCGGCGCGGGCGGCGCTAGCGTGGCAGCCACTCAAGCGAGGGAGCATCAGCATGGACATCACCGCCCTGATCAACCGGGCCCGCAACATCTGTCTGAATCCGGCGAGCGAATGGCCCGTGATCGAGGCCGAGCAGGCCAGCGTCCAGAGCATCTACCTGCCCTATGTGCTGGTGCTCGCGGCCATCGGCCCGCTGGCCGGCTTCATCGGCATGAGCCTGGTGGGCTTTGGCGTTCCCTTCATCGGCACCTACCGGATGCCGGTGTTCTCCGGCCTGGGCATGATGCTCACGCAGTACGTGATCACCCTCGTGCTGGTGTTCGTGCTGGCGCTGATCATCGATGCGCTCGCACCGAGCTTCGGCGGCACCAAGGACCCGATCCAGCCCCTGAAGCTCGCGGCCTATTCGATGACCCCGGCCTGGCTGGCCGGCGTGCTCGGCCTGTTTCCGGGCTTCATGCTGGGTACGGTGGCCCTGCTGCTGTCGCTCTACGGCATCTACCTGCTCTACAAGGGCCTGCCGGTGCTGATGAAGTGCCCGCCCGAGAAGGCCCTGACCTACACCGTGGTGCTGGTGATCATCTGGGTTGTGTTGAGCCTGATGCTCAGCGCCGTGCTCGCGCTGCTGCGGCCGGGCCTGCCCGGCATGCACAATCGGATGGGCCAGGGGCCGGCCATCAGCACGCCGGACAGCGCCAATGACAAGCTCGCCAAGCTCGACGAGTGGAGCAAGCGCATGGAAGCGGCGGGCAAGCAGGCTGAAGACGCCGCCAGGAAGGCGGAGCAGTCCGGCAAGCCCGAGGATGCGGCGGCGGCCATGCAATCGGCCATGGGTGTGCTGGGAGCAGCCATGGGCGGCGGTCAGGTGGAGCCGGTGGACTTCCGCCAGCTGCAGGCCTTGCTGCCGGAGAGCACCGGTGGTCTGGCGCGGCGCGATCCGCAGGGCGAGAAGGTCAAGATGGGCAGCTTCGCCGTGTCTTCGGCCAGCGCACGCTACGAGGCCGAGGGCAAGTCGATCGAACTCAAGATCACCGATGCCGGGGGCGCCGCGGCGCTGCCCCTGCTGGCGGGCTGGGCCATGGTCGAGACCGACCGCGAGACGGCCAAGGGCTACGAGAAGACCGGCAAGCGCGACGGCCGGCCCTTCCACGAGGAGTTCAGCACGTCGGCCAACAGCGGCGAATACAACCTGCTGGTGGCCGGGCGCTTCGTGGTCAGTGCGCAGGGGCGCGGCGTGCCCATGGATGCGCTGCGCGCTGCGGTGGATGCGGTTGGTCCGGCGCGGCTCGATGCCATGAGGACTCAGGGCGCCAGGAGCCCGTGAGCCCGGGTTGTCCCGGGGGTGCAGGCTCTGGCATGCCGCGCCGCCGATGGCGCCGATCCGTGCGCTGATGTCGCAGCCCGGGCCGTTCGTCCCGCCGTCATGCCGGTGCGTGGCAGGACGGTCATAATCCCGCACCTTCGCGGTGGCGGTGCCTGCCTGGCGCCGCCACCGGTTCCTCTCGGAGTCTTCCCATGCGTGATGTACGAGTGCTGGCCGCCTGCGGCCTGATGGTGTCCGCGGCGCTGAGCCCGGCCGTGTTGAACGCGCAGACGGCCCCTGCCGCGCCGTCGTCGCCCGCAGTGGTGCCGGCTCGGGCGCCGCAGCAGCAGACGTCCGACAAGCCCGTGACGATCGCCATGATCGCCGCCATCGGTGACCGGCTGCAGTACGTGCGGCAGAAGCAGCAGGTCGGCAGCCACCTCGAGCCCTACACCCGCGCCACCCTGCAGGTGCCCGACCAGACCCTGAACTGGGCCGCGCTGCGCGGGCTGGATCGCGCCATCGGCGAGCAGAACCCGCAGGCCAGGCGCGTGCTGCTCAACTTCCAGCCTGCAGAGGCGGACTACCAGCGCATCCTGAATGCCCGCAACGACCAGCGCGGCGCCGTCACCAGCGAGGTGCTGCTGGCCTACCTGCGCGCCATGCCGCAGCGTCAGGAGTGGGATCAGATCATGACCATCACCCCGGCCTATCGCTTCAGCGAGGTCAATGGCATGGGCAGCAAGTTTGCCGGCGTCGGCGTCTATGTGCAGCCGCTGGCGCGCCAGAGCGCCGACTTCTCCGAGGGCGGCGGCGTGGTGGTCGATGCCATCGGGCCCGACGGCGACGACACCACCTTTGCCCCCCGGCCGGGTGGCACCTGGGAGCGCACGCGCTCCAGCATCTATGTGGCGCCCTACTTCTACTTTGAGCTGACCACCTACGACGCCAAGACCCTGGACGTGATCAAGCGCGAGCAGCGCCTGGACTACCGCAAGCTCTACGACCGCAGCGTGGCCACGCTCGACGTGGGCAAGATGTTCACGCCGGAGCAGCTGTCCGAGCAGGTCGACCGGCTGGTGGAGACCTCGGTGGTGCGCGCCGTGCTCGGCGAGGGCCGTGTCGAGCGCGGTGACGTCAAGCAGATCCCCAAGACCAACTGATCAAATTTGTCCGATATTGATGGATTAGTTGGCAGAAAAAGTGCGGTTCTCGCTTGTCCGAAGCGCCTCTTCATGATTTTGAAGAGGCGTTTTTCTTTGGCCGAAAATGACTATTCGATCCCGGCGGCAGCCAGTACTGCGGCCTCCCGCTCGGGACGCAGCCCGGCCTTGGTGATGACGCGCTCGGCCGGCGGCAGGCTGTTGAGCCACTGCAGCGTGTCCAGCACCGTCTGCAGCAGCGGGCGGATCGTCAGGCCGGCGTGGCGTGCCCGGGCGGTGTCGGTCAGCGGCAGGCCGGCGGTATCGCCCGAGGGCGGCGTCCAGACCGGCATGTCGGTCCACGGCGCAATGCCGTACTCGTCCAGCGTCCCGGCATCGGCCCAGACAAAGCGCGGTTGGCGCGAGGTGGCGGCGGCGCAGCTGGCCAGCAGCTCGCCGATGCTGAACTGACCGGGTGCGCTGGCCGCGTTGAACGGGCCGCTGGCGCCGCTGCGCAGGGCATGCAGGGTGAAGGCAGCCAGGTCGCGCACGTCGATGCACTGGATCGGATCGTCCGGCGCCCCGGGTGCGAGGATGGCGTCAAAGTCGCTGGCAGCCTGCACGCGCGCCGGCCAGTAGGTGAAGCGCTGTGTCGGATCGTTGGGCCCCACGACCAGCCCGGGGCGGATGATCAGGGCGGCGCCGCCGAAGGCCTGCACCACGGCCTGCTCGCACAGGGCCTTGAGCGGGCCGTAGGTGGTGGGATCCACCGTCGCAGTGTCCGGCGTGTCGGTCTGGCCCAGCGGGCTGTCTTCGCGGTTGGGCGCGGCAAAGCTGGCGTAGACCGAGATGGTCGAGATGAAGACGTAGCGCTGCACGCGGCCGGCCAGCGCGGCGGTGCTGGCGCGCACCTCGGCAGGCAGGTAGCCGCAGGTGTCGATCACCGCGTCCCATTCGCCCGTGCTCAGCGCGCCCAGGTCGCTGCGCCGGTCGCCAATCAACTGCTGCACTCCGGCAAACAGCCCCGTTGCGCTTTGACCGCGGTTGAACACGGTGACCTCGTCGCCCGCCTGCAAGGCCGCCTGCACGATGTGGCGGCCCACGAAGCGGCTGCCACCCAGAACCAGAAGTTTCATGCTGTGCCTTTCCTGATGATGTGTCGGTACGGCGTATGGCCAGCCCGTGCTCGGTGGGTTTCAGCGCGGGGGATGTTGTGGCGGCGCTGCAGACGCTGCCGCGAGCATGCCGCGCAGGCCGTACACAAACAAGCGGGCGGCCTGTTCGGCATAGCGTGAGGCCTCGCGCGCCGGATCTTCGCTTGCGGCTGGGGCTGCCGCGGGTGTGGCGCGTGGCGTGTGCTGCGGTGACGGAGCGGGTGCCGCGGCTGCAGCCAGCCCCGGCCAGTGGCCGGCGGCTCCGGCTGGCGGGTCGATCAGTCCGCGCAGGGCAGCGCGCATCAGTGGCAGCTGATCCTCGGGCAGTGCCGGTGCAGCCAGACGGATGGCGCGGTCGAGATGTGCGTCCAGCATGCGCAGTGCCGGTGCGATGGCCAGCATTGCGGTGGCGTCGAGCTGGCGCAGCTCGTGGCGCAGCACGGCGGCAGCGTCGGCATGCCGGGTGCCGAGAATGATCAGTCGATGCATCAGCAGCGCCAGGCGCGCCTGGCCATCGAGCCCCAGCCGGTCGGCCTGTGCATGGACCTCCTGCAGCGCGTCGTTCAGGCGCTGCAGGTGCTCGGTCAGCAAGGTCTGCAGCACGGCGTGCTTGGTCGGGAAATAGTGATACAGCCGCGCCTTGGAGCCGGCGCTGGCCTGTGCAAGCTGGGCAATGCCGGTGGCTGCAAACCCCTGCGTTGCAAACAGCTGCTCGGCTGCGCGCAACAGGGCAGCGCGCTTCGCGGCGTGGTCGGCGGCAATCGGGCGGGCCATGGGTTTGCCGGGCGCTGCTAGCGCTCGATCGGCTCGCCGTGCGGCGAGAACGGGCGCTTGAAGCTGAATGCCTGGGGGCCCGGGCCGCGCTCGCCGAGCCAGCGCAGGCGTTCGATCCCTTCGGCTGCCGTGGGCTGCGTCCCCGCCATCACCCACCACAGCGCCACGGGTGGCGTGCCCGGCACAAACTCCGGCAAATGGACCAGT
>DASSQC010000224.1:0-4331 GCA_035702705.1 Burkholderiaceae bacterium
GGCGGCGAATCGCGGGATCTGCAAGTCTGCAGCGCGGACGGTCGCAGGCGGGCGAGCCGACACTGGAGCGGTCCAGGTCGCGGCCGCCGCAGTGGCAGGGTTCTGGAAGTACTTGAGCAGGCGTCGCGCAATCAGCGGCGTGATCGGTGAGCCGCCATTCACGGCTTCGACGATCGCCTGCGCATAGTTGTCCGTGGCGCTGCCCTTGAACAGGAAGCCCACGGCGCCGGCCGAGAGGGCACGCATGACGGCATCGTCATGGCCGAGTGCCGAGATCACGATGATCTCGATGCCTCGGCTGCTTGCCCGTGTTTCAGTGATGAGATCCAGACCGGAGCCGTCGCCCAGTTCCAGGTCCACCAGCAGGACCTGAAAGGGCTGTTCCTTGAGCAGCTTGCGCGCTTGCGCCAGACTGTCGGCCTGGGCAGCAAGATGCACGCGTGGATCGCCGTGCAAGGCCCGTGCGATGCGCTGTCGGCACTGGGGATCGTCGTCGACCATCATGACCCGGATGCCTCCGCGCGCTGGCAGGCGCTCCGTATCGGGCCGCACGGGCATCGCGGCCGCAGGCCGGGCCGCCGCTGTGAACTCGGTCATGGATGTCCTCCCTCGTTCGCGATCCGTGGGGATGCCCGGATCGTCGCGTCGTTGCTCGTCGCGGCTCCGCATTACATGCGTTGCGATTCCGACAACGAAGCGGAGACGATATGGAGCACGCTGCGCCGGGTCAATCGATCAACCGTGTCGTCTCGACAAAGTAGGGAGAAGCGCTGTACCGCTTTTGCGGCATCTCCAAGTGCTGTCGCGATCAGCCGCCGCGCCCGAACGTCGCCCGACCGGTCAGTGGCCACTCTCGTGGAACGAGTGTGGCGCCCGAGGCAATCGTCGCCCTTGTGAGGCATGGGCTAGCCCGAACGGGTGATACCAGCCGGGTGAGTGCGCCATGAACCGGGTTAGCCGGGGCGAGCGATTGTTCAAGCGTCAACGGCCGCAAAGAATGCCGCCAGGTGCTCAGCAAACAGTTCGGGCATCCGGCCAAAAGAGATGCGCAGCTCCGTCCGGCCGATTCAGCAACCCATACACATCTCTTGGTGAGGAACATCATGAAAAAGCTCGTCGTCATCCTGGCAGGTCTGGTCTCCACCGCTGCATTCGCCACCGCGACCGAAGTCAAGGTCAACGGCGCATCCGTGCAAACCGCCGCCTTCGCCGCCAGCGAAGTGGTCAACGCCAGTGGCGTGGCCCGTACCCTGGCCCAGCAGAACATCTCCACCAACGCCGGCAACATCAAGATCAACGGCGCATCGGCACAGACGACCGTCGCTGCCGGCTCCGCCGTGGTGAACGAGACGCTCGGCATGAAGAGCGAAGCCATGCAGAACCTGTCCAGCAACGTGGGCAAGGTGACCGTGAACGGCATGTCGTCGCAGTACACCGCTGCCGTCGGTTCGCTGGTGTGGAACGCCTCCTACGGCGTACACAGCAAGGCTGTGCAGAACATCGCCACGAACACCAGCTGCGCCGGCTGCAAGTAAACGGCCTACATCACGGTCGGGGTGCCTGCATCCCGACCGTGTGTCATTTCCGTTCGGCGCATATCGCGCCGAGCATGCATTCCGGGGACTTGCCATGTCGCACCGCATACCCAAAACGTCATTCGATCTGCGCGCATTGAGCCTCGCGATCGCGTGCAGCTTCGTCTGCAGCACGGCGCTTGCGGCTGCACCCGGCGAAGACCCCATCGTTCTGAACAACACGGCCTTGCCCCAGGGCCCTGCCCAGGCCGGCTCGGCCAATGCCAGCAGTGACTCCGGCCGCAAGCTGCTGCCCGCACGGATGAAGGCCAAGATGGCGCGCTATCAGGCACGTGCTTTTCGCGATGACATCGATGACATTTACAGCGACAACGACGTGGTTCGCAGCGCCTCGGCAGATGGTCTGAAGAAGGTCTGCGTCCAGGAGGTGGGCAGCAACACGCTGCCGGCGGCCAATGGGCCTTCGGGGCGCTATGGCCCGCAACCGCGCCAGCAGGTGGTTGTGTTGCGCGGCGATCTCGTCAACGTGTGCAAGTGACCCGGGCGGAACCTTCCATGCTTCGAACTCTGGCAGCGCTGTTGGGTGGCTGTGCCGTGCTGGCGGGCTGTGCCAATCTGGATGCACGGCGTGATGCGCCGATGCTCGGTACGGTCAGCACCGAGAACAGACCCGTCGTCCGGCCGGTGCGCTCGGTGTCGAGCTTCTCGGAATCCCTGGTCTGCATGGACCGGATGTTCCGAGATGCCCGCGTGCCACCCACGCTGATTGCCAGCAAGCAGATCCCGGACGCCTCGGGCAAGGTGCCGGTGGCCGCCAAGGAAATGATCGTCACGGCGCTGTCGCAGCTGTCTCGTACCAGCGGCGCGTTCCGGTACGTCGACTACGAAATCGACCTCGTCAAGCAGGACACGGTGCAGAACCTCACGACGCTTCTGCTCAACAACAACCAGATCCAGCTGCAGCGTCCGGCGCTTTATGTGAGCGGCGCCATCGCCTTCTATGACCAGAGCGTCGTGTCGCGCAGCGGCGAGGCCGGGACGTCCGCCACGCGACTAGAAACGGGCTACAGCCGCAATCGCAGTGCTTCGCTGCTGGGGCTGGAGCTGCATCTGGGGGAATTCCGCTCCCGCACCCTGATTCCAGGCATCGACTCGGCCAACGAAGTGGTGCTGGGCAACGGCAATGAAGGCCTCGATGTGGCTGGCCGGATTGGCCGGTATGGCGTCCAATTCAATGTGGGCCGCGACTATGCACAGGGTACCGGCGCCGCCGTACGTACGCTCGTTGAGCTGGGCCTGATCGAGATCCTCGGCAAGTGGGCCCGCGTGCCGTACTGGCAGTGTCTGTCCCTGGATCAGGCGCATCCGGAGTTCCAGCGGCAGATGCGCGACTGGTTCGACGAACAAAAGCCCGAGGAGTCCTTGCAGCTGATGCAGCGCGTGCTGGTGGCCGAGGGCTATCTGCAGCCGCCCGTTGCGCCGGGCTTCAATCCCGTGCTCAAGACTGCGCTCGCGCGCTTCCAGGTCGACCGGGGCATCACGCCCACGGGCGATCTGAGCTTCGAAACCTGGGAGCGCGCCCTGCGCAGCTACGTCAGCTTCGACGACAAGGGACAGCTGGTCCGCGTGGGCTGGGGGCGACCTGCCTTGGGTCAGCAAGAGGCACCGAAGCCGGCGGGCCCTGAGATCAAGCCGCTTCCCGAACTTGCCAGCGCCGATGCGTCGGGCACCAAAGGCACGGAGAGCGTTCCGGCGCCCATCCCGCGCACGGTGGATGTCCGGATCGAGAACGTGCTGCGCGGCACCCAGCAGTTCGAGGTGGGCGAGCAGATCTTCCTGTCGGCCACGCTATCGCACGCCGGTTTCCTGTACTGCTTCCTGCAGGACGCCACGGGCACGGTGGTTCGCGTCCTGCCCAACAACCAGCATCGCTCGGTGATGGTGCCGGCGCGCCAGGCGGTGCGCATGCCGGACTGGATGAGCCCGAACCCCGGCTTCATCATCGAGCCGAGCGATCCGGGTTCAGAAGCCTTTGTCTGCGTGGCCAGCGACACCGAGCTCACCCCGCGGCTGCCCGAGGCCCTGCGCGTCGGTCCGTTTACGCCGGTTCAGGGCGTGCAGACGCCCGAGCAGCTGGTCGCACTCTTCAAGCAGGCGGGCGATGTGGCGGTGGGCAGCGTGAGCTGGCGCGTCGTGCCGCGCACCGCGGTTCAGGTCAAGCGCTGAGGGCGCCCCGTGCGACTGCGTTCCGCCTGGGCCTGGGGGATCCTGGCCGTGGCCTGCCTGATTGCCGCCATGCACCGCGCAGACGGTATCGGCCAGGCAAGCGCCAAGGTGATCGTTCAACCCGGCCCGGCTGAGGCTGCGCCGATGCCACAGGGCAACGAGGCCGCCGCAAAGAGCTTTGTGCTGGAAAGCGGGCGCGACGAGTTGCTCGAACAGCTGCGCAGCGAGTCTCGCCAGCCACGAGGCGGCGAGGCCACCCTGCGCCTGGGCCTGCTCTACCTGCACGGCCTGCGGGTGCCGCAGGACGCAGGCAATGCGCAGCCCCTGTTTGAACGTGCGCTGGCCCAGGGCGAACGCCGCGCGGCCGCTGCGCTGGCCTGGTGCCTGATGGATGGCTGCGTGCGCAGCGCCGACGTAACAGGCGCCTTGAACTTCATCGGCAGACATCGCAGCGCCGCACCGGGTCGCATGGATTACCTCGAGTGGCTGGCGCTCGGTCGCCAGATGCCCAGCGATGCGCGCGATCGTCAGCGTGCCCAGGCGCTCGACCGCGCCCTGAAGGCGCGTGAC
>DASSQC010000225.1:0-2102 GCA_035702705.1 Burkholderiaceae bacterium
CTACCCAGAGACCCTGATCGGCCAGGATCCGGCCTATTACGTCAGAGCGACGATGGCCGGCCGCTTTGGTGCCTCGGGCGAGCGGGGTTTCGGTCCCTTCGATGCGCGGGCCATGGCCGAGTACGAACGCGCTGCGCGCACGCCCGGCTGGGCCCATGCGGTGTGCGAGGATTACCGCGCCGCCGCCACGATCGATCTCGAGCATGACGAGGCTGATCGCACGGCTGGCCGCAAGATCGAATGCTCCCTGTCGGTGATCGTGGGGGCCAACGGCGTGGTTTCGCGCCTGTTCGATGCGCAGGCGCTCTGGGCGCGGCAGGCGCGCAGTCTTGCGTTCGCCGTCTCGCCCGGGGGGCACTATGTGCCCGAGGAGGCGCCAGCCTTTCTGCTGGAGCATGCACTGCCGTTTTTCGCGGCGGACTGAACCGGGTTCGTTCTGCGCCGATCAGGGGCGGGCAGGGGGTGTTTCATCAGGGAAAGTCCGCGCCGAAGCGGGCAAGCAGGGCGCGGCACAATTGGGTTTGTGCGGGCTGTCCCGCGCGGTATGGTCCTGCCGGCGCGAGCCCCGGCCTGCGCCCAGGACACGCAAACAACATCTCCGGAGACTCTCACAATGAACCTCATTCGCCGCGCGCTCACGCTCGCCTGCGCTGCCGCCCTGGGGGGCGCCAGCCTCGGCGTGCAAGCCGCCGATCCCTATCCCAGCAAGCCCGTGACCATGGTGGTGCCATTCTCGGCCGGCGGCCCGACCGACAACGTGGCACGTGCCCTGGCCGAAGCCATGCGCAAGTCGCTCGGTCAGCAGATCGTGGTTGAGAACGTCGGCGGCGCCGGCGGCACCGTCGGCACGGCCCGCGTCGCCAAGGCCCAGCCCGATGGCTATTCGGTGCTGCTGATGCACATCGGCTTCTCCACGGCACCTTCGCTGTATCGCAAGCTGGCCTACAACCCCGAGACCGACTTCGAGCCGATCGGCATGGTCGTCGAAGTGCCGATGACGATCGTGGCGCGCTCGGACTTCGCACCGGCCAACTTCAAGGATTTCGTCGCGCACCTGAAGGCCAACAAGGACAAGCTGAACTTTGCCAACGCGGGCATCGGCTCGGCGTCCCACCTGTGCGGGCTGATGTTCATGAGCTCGATCCAGACCGACATCCAGACCGTGCCCTTCAAGGGCACGTCTGACGCGATGACCGCGTTGGTCGGCAAGCAGGTCGACCTCATGTGTGACCAGACCACGAACACCAGCGAACAGATCCGCGCCAACCGGATCAAGGCCTATGCGGTCACCTCGTCCGCTCGCGTGGAGACGCTCTCCAGCATCCCGACCACGGCTGAATCCGGCTTCCCCAACGTGCAGGTCGGTGTATGGCACGGTGTGTGGGTGCCCAAGGGCACGCCGAAGCCGGTGATCGACAAGCTGGTGGCTTCGCTGAACGACGGCATGAAGGATGCGGGCTTCCGCGAACGCATGGCCAAGCTCGGCGCGACCGTCTACCCGGCCAACCGCGCCACGCCCGCTGCGCTCGGCGAGCACGTCAAGAAGGAAATCGCGCGCTGGGGCCCGATCATCAAGGCCGCGGGCGTGTACGCCGACTGATTGCGGATCGGCAATCCGGCATCGAGGCAAAGAGGCCGCACTGCGCGGCCTCTTTGCTTTTTTGCAATTGGAGCGTGCGGACTGGCGGGTTGGATGCCGCCTCATCCATGCCTGAGGCGGTCGGCGGGATGCAGATACTGCGCGTTAGAACGTTCTTGGAATGCAGGTTGCTTAGTCGGATTGGGTATGTGTGGCAGATATGCAGAAGCCACATGAACAAGCCGTCCTAAGTATTGGTTTTTACTGAACTTTTTCTTCGCCATTGCGCGAGTTGCATCTAGAATCGAGCCACGTCTTGCTGCAACCGCCCGGAGTTTCACGCATGTTTTTGCTCAAGCGCTCTCGCACGATGCGTCAATGGCTGACAGGGATTGCGGTAGGCATTGCCTCCTGTGCAATTTCTGCGGTGTTTTTCACGCCGGCGTCGGTGCATGCCCAAACCGGTGCTGCATCCAGCAAGTCGACCAAGGCCGCGGGCGTGTACGCCGACTGATTGCGGATC
>DASSQC010000226.1:0-2491 GCA_035702705.1 Burkholderiaceae bacterium
AGCGGGTCCCGCAAACTATGTTCCCCTGCTGGGCGGCGTGACATGAAGCAGCGCAAGTTTGCTACGCTCAATCGAACGCAAGATGCAGAAGTTCACCACGACGACCACACAATGATGGCAGCAGCACCGAGGGAAGATCGATATTCACTGACCAGCCGGGCGCTTGTCGCGCTGGCGCTGGTGGCACTGACCGCATGCGCCACCAAGACCCCGGCCCCGATCATTGATCGCTCCTCGGGATCGGCGGTTCGGCCCTCATCTTCCAACCCTGTGGCCGCTGCACCTGCGCCGGCGGCAGCATCTGCTCCCGTGCCGCCTGCTGCGTCCCGCGTGCCCGCAGACCCGCGGTCCCCGACCTACGTGGTCCAACGCGGCGACACCCTGTTCAAGATCGCTCTCGAGATGGGCCAGGCCTGGCGAGACATTGCTGCGTGGAATAGCCTGGATGATCCCAACCGCATCGAGGTCGGTCAGACGCTGCGTGTGCTGCCCCCGGAAGGTGGAGCGGTTGCGCAGGCCGCTCCGGTACGCATGGGTACGGTTGAGCCTCGGACTGCAGCCGCGCCTGCGCCGGCTGGGGCAGCTGCAGCGCCGGCGCCAGCCGGCGGGGCGATTGCCGCCGTCCCTGCTGCACCGGGCAATCCGGCTGCGCCTGCTGCATCCGCGCCAGCACGTCCTGCCGCGCCGGAGACCCCGCCAGCCGCTGCTGGCGATGATGAGGTTGCCTTTGCATGGCCGGCCAAGGGCACCGTGGTCGAGTCCTTCAATGACGTCAAGAACAAGGGCGTCGACATCGCTGGCAAGGCGGGCGACCCGGTCTTCGCCGCAGCCGATGGTCAAGTCGTTTACGCCGGCAGCGGTCTTCGCGGCTACGGCAACCTGATCATCGTCAAGCACAACGCCACCTACCTCACCGCATACGCCCACAATCAGGCGCTGGTCGTCAAGGAAGGGCAGCGCGTCAAGAAGGGGCAGAAGATTGCCGAGATGGGATCGTCAGACGCCGACCGGGTGAAGCTCCATTTCGAGATTCGCCGGCAGGGCCGTCCTGTTGACCCTGCCAAACTGCTGCCGGACAAGCCATGAACGACACGGGCGCCAGCATCAACGCTCAATCTGCGGCCGATGACGCAGATGCCGCGCTGTTGCACGCCCTGGCGATTGACGCCGAGCTCGATGGCGGGCTGGATCGCCCCGAAGACGATGATGCGCAAGACGAACTCGATCCGGATGCTCTGATCGCAGAGCCTGTGGTCGAGGGCGAGGAGGTAGGCACGCTTGCCCCTGTCGCGCGGACCGACCGTCGCCGGCTGCTCAAGGCCGATGAGGTGTCCGGTGGCGCCACCATCGACAAGTACCTCAACGAAATTGGCGCCAAGCCCCTGCTCACGGCCGAGGAGGAGGGGCGCTACGCACGCGCCTTGCGCGATGGCGACTTCAGTGCGCGCCAGAAGCTGATTGAGCACAACCTGCGTCTCGTGGTGTCGATCGCCAAGCGCTACCAGGAGCGCGGCGTGGCGCTGCTTGATCTGATCGAGGAAGGCAATCTCGGGCTGATCCACGCCATCGAGAAATTCGATCCAGACCGCGGTTTTCGCTTTTCGACCTACGCCACCTGGTGGATCCGGCAGGCTGTGGAGCGGGCGATCATGATGCAGTCGCGCACCGTGCGGCTGCCGATCCATGTGCTGCGCGACCTCACGCATGTCCTGCGTGCCAAGGGCAGGCTCGAGCGTGCCCAGGGCAGCGGCACCGATCCTGCGGCACAGGTCAGCGACGCCAGCATCGCCGAGCAGCTGGGCTCATCCGCCAAGGAGGTGGCGGCGCTGCTGCAGCTTGGGGCGGATGCCGTTTCGCTCGATACGCCCCTGGCGGATGACCCGACATCCACCATGCAGGACATCATGCAGTCCGACAGCGCCACGCCCGACGAGGTGATGGATACTTCGGAGCGTGGCCGGCTCATCGATGAGTGGCTCAATCGCCTCAACGTTCGCCAGCGTCGAGTGATCGAGCGACGCTTCGGCCTGCATGGGCTCGAACCCGCAACGCTGGAGGCGATTGCCGATGAGATGGAGCTGACGCGTGAACGGGTACGCCAGATCCAGCAGGAGGCGCTGGTGCGCTTGAAGCGTGTCCTGGCCGCCAGCGGCGTCACGCGCGACAACCTGCTCTAGATCGTCACATCGCGGCTGTGCGCAAGCGCATGCGGCTTCAGGGCTGGGATAATCACCGGTTTTCGCACTCGGAGCCGCACGGTGACGCCCACGCTGGTCTTTGATCTCGAAACCATTCCCGATGCCGAGGGCCTGCGCGCCATCCGCAGCGATCTCGATCACCTGGATGACGCAGCGCTGGTCGATGCGGTGCTGGCCGAGCGGCAGGCAGAAAAGGGCAGCACGTTCCTGCCGCATCACCTGCACAAGATCATTGCCATCGGCTGCGTGTTTCGCAGTGAAAAGGGCCTGCAGGTCCGCTGTCTGGGCGACGA